>NZ_JACFYV010000010.1:0-75580 GCF_016759955.1 Burkholderia sp. KCJ3K979 | reverse complement strand
CCATTGTGGCACGCGAAAAAAAGCCCGGCGCGCCGATCAAAAAGCCACGAACGCGATGCGCGCCGGAAGAAAAAAGCCCGTCCGGAACGAACCGGACGGGCTTTGCGCGCATGCGCCAGCGGGCGAGCGAGCGGCGCTTATTTCACTTTCGCGTTGATCACGGCTTCCGACACGTTCGCCGGCGTTTCCGCGTAATGCTTGAACTCCATCGTGTACGTCGCACGACCTTGCGTGGCCGAGCGCAGCGACGTCGAATAGCCGAACATTTCCGCGAGCGGCACCTCGGCACGTACCAGCTTGCCGCCACCGCCCGCGATATCCTCCATCCCCTGCACGATGCCGCGCCGGCTCGACAGGTCGCCCATCACGTTGCCCATGAAGTCCTCGGGCGTCTCGACCTCGACGGCCATCATCGGCTCGAGCAGCACCGGCTTCGCCTTGCGCATCGCTTCCTTGAACGCCATCGAGCCGGCCATCCGGAACGCGTTTTCGTTCGAGTCGACGTCGTGGTACGAACCGAACGTCAGATGCACCTTCACGTCGACGACCGGGTAGCCCGCGAGCACGCCGCTCTTCAGCGTCTCGGTGATGCCCTTGTCGACGGCCGGGATGAACTCGCGCGGAATCACGCCGCCCTTGATCTCGTCGAGGAACTCGTAGCCCTTGCCGGGGTTCGGCTCCAGCGTGATCACCGCATGGCCGTACTGGCCGCGCCCGCCCGACTGCTTGACGAACTTGCCCTCGACGTCGGTCGCCGTCGTGCGCACCGTTTCGCGATACGCCACCTGCGGCTTGCCGACCGTCGCCTCGACGCCGAACTCGCGCTTCATCCGGTCGACCAGGATTTCGAGGTGGAGCTCGCCCATCCCCGAAATGATGGTCTGGCCGGACTCTTCGTCGGTCTGCACGCGGAACGACGGATCTTCCTGCGCGAGACGGTTCAGCGCGAGGCCCATCTTTTCCTGGTCGGCCTTCGTCTTCGGCTCGACGGCCTGCGAGATCACCGGTTCCGGGAATTCCATCTTCTCGAGGATGATCGGCTTGGCCGGATCGCACAGCGTGTCGCCGGTGGTCGCTTCCTTCAGGCCGACGGCCGCCGCGATGTCGCCCGCGCGCACTTCCTTGATTTCCTTGCGTTCGTTCGCGTGCATCTGCAGGATCCGGCCGAGCCGCTCCTTCTTGTCCTTCGTCGCGTTGAGCACGGTATCGCCCGACTCCACGACGCCCGAATACACGCGGAAGAAGATCAGCTGGCCGACGAACGGGTCGGTCATGATCTTGAACGCGAGCGACGAGAACGGCTCGTCATCGCTCGGATGACGTTCCGCCGGCTTTTCCGGATCGGCGAAGTCGTGGCCGAGGATCGCGGGCACGTCGACCGGCGACGGCAGGTAGTCGATCACCGCGTCGAGCATCGCCTGCACGCCCTTGTTCTTGAACGCGCTGCCGCACAGCATCGGCACGATCTCGTTCGCGATCGTGCGCTGGCGCAGCGCGGCCTTGATCTCGTCCTCGGTCAGCGATTCATGGTCGTGCAGATACTTCTCGAGCAGTTCCTCGCTCGCTTCGGCGGCGGCCTCGACCATCTTCTCGCGCCATTCGTGTGCGAGTTCGACGAGGTTCGCGGGGATGTCCTCGTACGTGAACTTCACGCCCTGGCTTTCGTCGTCCCACACGATCGCCTTCATCTTCACCAGATCGACGACGCCCTGGAAATGATCTTCCGCGCCGATCGGAATCTGGATCGGCACGGCGACACCCTTCAGGCGCTCGCCGATCTGCTTCTGCACGCGGAAGAAGTCGGCGCCGATCCGGTCCATCTTGTTGACGAACGCGATGCGCGGCACCTTGTACTTGTTGGCCTGGCGCCACACGGTTTCGGATTGCGGCTGCACGCCGCCGACCGAGTCGTAGACCATGCATGCGCCGTCGAGCACGCGCATCGAGCGCTCGACTTCGATCGTGAAGTCGACGTGCCCGGGCGTGTCGATGATGTTGATCCGGTGCTCCGGATAGTTGCCGGCCATGCCCTTCCAGAAGGCCGTGGTCGCCGCCGACGTGATCGTGATGCCGCGTTCCTGCTCCTGCTCCATCCAGTCCATCGTGGCCGCGCCGTCGTGCACTTCACCGATCTTGTGGCTCACACCGGTATAAAACAGGATGCGCTCGGTCGTCGTGGTCTTGCCGGCATCGATGTGAGCGCTGATCCCGATATTTCGATAGCGCTCGATGGGGGTTTTGCGGGGCACGTGAACCTCCTGGTGGTTCGGATCGTAAGCGGGCCGGCTGATTGGGTGCCGGCCCGGGCTGGAACTAGCGAGATTTAAAGGATAGCGCTTGTCCGTGGCTTTTGCAGATGCGGGCAGCGGGTGCCGAATCAAGGCGGGCGCCGCGGGCGGACGAAAAAAAACCGGCGCCCGACAGGAAATGACGGGCGGCCGGCTGTTCGGTCGGGGCGCGGCGCGATGCCGCCGCGCGGACCGTCGCGGTTACTGGGCCCGCGGCAGGCCGTCGAGCTTCATGCCGGGCTTGATGCCCTTCGCGGCGAACCAGCCCTTGCTCATTTCGAGCGCATAGACGCCGTTGTTGCGCGGGCAGTGGTTGTCGGTCGTCTCGGCCTTCATCTCGTCGATGTCGGTGATCGTGCCATCCGCGCGGATGAACGCGATCGACAGCGGAATCAGCGTGTTCTTCATCCAGAAGCAGTGCACGGCGTTCTCGTTGAAGACGAACAGCATGCCCTCGTTCGGCGCGAGCTGCGAACGGTACATCAGCCCCTGTTCGCGGTCGGCGTCGTTCGCGGCGACGGCCGCGTCGATCACGTACATGCCGGCGCGCAGCTTCACGCGCGGGAACTCGCTCGGCTGCTTGGCGCCGGGCGGCACTTGGGCGCCGGCGGCCTGCATGCCGAGCGCGAGGATGGCGAGCGCGGCGGGAAACACGACGGCGCGCGCAAGGCGGCCGAGCGACGGGCGCAGGGAGAATGACACAGCATGGCTCCTGTCTGGAAAACGAGACCCGCATGGTACGCGATGCGCGCCGGCGGGCACAAAAAAGAAAAAGGCAGATCGCCTTGCGGTGATCTGCCTTTCAACGCCGTAAGAACGGCAAGACTGCGTGTTCTTGACTGCGTTATTACAGCCAGCTTACTTAGTTCGAAGCAGCTGCCGGTGCTGCTGCGTCGCTTGCTGCAGCCTTCTTCGATGCCTTGTGGTGCTTCTTGGCAGCGTGGTGCTTCTTGGCAGCGTGCTTAGCCGGTGCCGAAGCAGCTTCTGCTGCTGCCGGAGCAGCTTCCGGAGCCGAAGCTTGTGCGAAAGCAGCCGTTGCGAAGAGGCCAGCGACCAGAGCGGCGATCAGTTTGTTCATGTTGTGTTCCTCAGCTTTAGTTAATTAACCAAATGACCCGGCAATAGGAGTCATGTCGTCTAACGGTGCCATCCACCTTTCGGTTGACAGACGCTTCGAGAAATTTCTCTTTGCGCTGCGGGCGCCGAATCGTATTCGAATAAAACGTCGCTTTCGTGACGCAAACACGGGTTCGGCTGCCAATGCCGGATAGCTAAGGTTGGCATCTGCGTGGTTTAACGCATGATCTCCGCAGGCGGTTGACGAAAAAGATGACGAAAAATGCGCGCGTCCCGGGTTCGTCATCTGGCGGGCGCGAAACCGTCCCACGGCGCGCGCGGCGGCAGCGCGATCGTTTCGCCCGGTGCAATGCCGAGCGCGAATATGTCCAGCGCGCCGATGCCGACGCGCACCAGGCGCAACGTGGGGAAGCCGACGGCCGCCGTCATCCGGCGCACCTGCCGGTTCTTGCCCTCGGTGATCGCCAGCTCGATCCACGTGGTCGGGATCGCGGCGCGGTAGCGGATCGGCGGATTGCGCGGCCACAGCGTGTCGGGGGGCTCGATGAATTCGGCGCGGCACGGGCGCGTCACGTAGTCGCCGAGGTCGACGCCGCGGGCGAGCGCCTTCAGGTCGGCCGGCCCCGGCGCGCCGTCGACCTGCGCCCAGTAGCGCTTCACCAGCTTGTGGCGCGGCTCCGCGATGCGGGCCTGCAGCCCGCCGTCGTCGGTGAGCAGCAGCAGCCCCTCGCTGTCCGCGTCGAGCCGGCCGGCCGCATACACGCCGGGCGTTTTGACCCAGTCGCCGAGCGACGGCCGCGTCTCGTGCGCGGAAAACTGGCAAATCGTGCCGAACGGCTTGTTGAGGGCGATCAGGTTCATGGCGGGGCGTCCGCCCGGCGCCCCGCGGGGAGCGGGGGCGGGCGGTCTATGGCAAATGGCGGAATCTTAATGCATAATACGGAACGGCAAGTCCTCTGTCTTATATAAGACATAAGTGAGGTCTTGATACGCAGTGCCGCGGTTCACGCCGAAGTGCCCGGTTGGGGCGCTAGAATAGCGGCTCGCTGTTGTCGTCACGGGGTGGCCATGCCGCGCCCCCGCCGCGCGCGCAGCTTCGACCAGCATCACCTGCTCAGCCACGTCACTGGAGTCGATCATGCCGTATCAGCACATCAAGGTTCCGGAGGGCGGTGACAAGATCACCGTCAACAAGGACTTCTCGCTCAACGTTTCCGATCAGCCGATCATTCCCTATATCGAAGGCGACGGTACGGGCTTCGATATCACGCCGGTCATGATCAAGGTCGTCGATGCGGCGGTCGCGCATGCGTACAAGGGCAAGCGCAAGATCCACTGGATGGAGATCTTCGCGGGCGAGAAGGCGACCAAGGTGTACGGTCCGGACGTGTGGCTGCCGGACGAAACGCTGCAGGTCCTGAAGGAATACGTGGTGTCGATCAAGGGGCCGCTCACGACCCCGGTCGGCGGCGGCATCCGTTCGCTGAACGTCGCGCTGCGCCAGGAGCTCGATCTCTACGTGTGCCTGCGCCCGGTCCAGTACTTCAAGGGCGTGCCGTCGCCGGTGCGCGAGCCGCAGAAGATCGACATGGTGATCTTCCGCGAGAACTCGGAAGACATCTACGCGGGCATCGAATGGGCCGCGGGCTCCGAGCAGGCGAAGAAGGTGATCAAGTTCCTGCAGGACGAGATGGGCGTGAAGAAGATCCGTTTCCCGGAAACTTCCGGGATCGGCGTCAAGCCCGTGTCGACCGAAGGCACCGAACGTCTCGTGCGCAAGGCGATCCAGTACGCGATCGACAACGATCGCAAGTCGGTCACGCTGGTGCACAAGGGCAACATCATGAAGTTCACGGAAGGCCTGTTCCGTGACGCCGGCTACGCGCTCGCGCAGAAGGAATTCGGCGGCGAGCTGATCGACGGCGGCCCGTGGATGCGCGTGAAGAACCCGAAGACAGGCAACGAGATCGTGATCAAGGATTCGATCGCCGACGCGTTCCTCCAGCAGATCCTGCTGCGCCCGGCCGAATACGACGTGATCGCGACGCTGAACCTGAACGGCGACTACATCTCCGACGCGCTGGCCGCGCAGGTCGGCGGCATCGGGATCGCGCCGGGCGCGAACCTGTCGGATTCGGTCGCGATGTTCGAGGCGACGCACGGCACGGCGCCGAAGTACGCGGGTAAGGATTACGTGAACCCCGGTTCCGAGATCCTGTCGGCGGAAATGATGCTGCGCCACCTCGGCTGGACGGAAGCAGCCGACACGATCATCGCCGCGATGGAGAAGTCGATTCTGCAGAAGCGCGTCACGTACGACTTCGCGCGCCTGATGGAAGGCGCGACGCAGGTGTCGTGCTCCGGCTTCGGCGAAGTGCTGATCGAGAACATGTAAGACCCCTTCCGGGGTGGGCCGGCACGGTGCCGGCCGCCCCGGCGCTGACTGCCGGCGCCGGAGCGTTTCGTGGATGGCAGGTTTGTTGGCAGGGTGGCCCGGCATGCGGGCCGCGGCGCCGCGAAGCGGCCCGCAAGCCCTGCAAGGTAGACCATGACGGCCCTCGCAACACCACCGCCCGGCTGAGCCGGCGCCCCTTTCGCGATCGACCCGGTCGCTCCCCGCCGGTTACCGCCGGCGCTCCTCAGTCCCTCAATCACGTAGCAATGCTTTGACCACCATGTCCACTTCGCCCAAGATCATCTACACCCTCACCGACGAAGCGCCGGCGCTCGCGACCTACTCGCTGCTGCCGATCGTCAAGGCCTTCACGCGTTCGTCCGGCGTCGCCGTCGAAACGCGCGACATCTCGCTCGCCGGCCGCATCATCGCGGCATTCGCAGACGTCCTGCCGTCGGAGCAGAAGGGTTCCGACGATCTGGCCGAGCTGGGCCAGCTCACGCTGAAGCCGGAAGCGAACATCATCAAGCTGCCGAACATCAGCGCATCGGTGCCGCAGTTGAAGGCCGCGATCGCCGAACTGCAGGCGCAGGGCTACGCGCTGCCGGCCTATCCGGAAGATCCGTCGACGGACGAAGAAAAGGCCGTCAAGGCACGTTACGACAAGATCAAGGGCAGCGCGGTGAACCCGGTGCTCCGCGAAGGCAACTCCGACCGCCGCGCGCCGCTGTCGGTCAAGAACTACGCACGCAAGCATCCGCACAAGATGGGCGCGTGGAAGGCCACGTCGAAGGCGCACGTCGCGCACATGACCGAAGGCGACTTCTACGGCAGCGAGAAGTCGGCGCTGATCGCCGATGCCGGCAGCGTGAAGATCGAACTCACGACGACCGACGGCGCGAAGAAGGTGCTGAAGGAAAAGACGGCCGTGAAGGCCGGTGAAGTGATCGACGCATCGGTGATGAGCCGCAATGCGCTGCGCAGCTTCATCGAAGCGCAGATCGCCGACGCGAAGACACAGGACGTGCTGTTCTCGGTGCACCTGAAGGCGACCATGATGAAGGTCTCGGACCCGATCCTGTTCGGTCACTTCGTGTCGGTGTTCTACCGCGATGCGCTCGCGAAGCATGCGGACGTGCTGGCGAAGGCCGGCTTCAACCCGAACAACGGGATCGGCGACCTGTACGCGCGCCTGAAGGACCTGCCGGCCGATACGCGCGAAGCGATCGAAGCCGACGTCAAGGCCGAGTACGCGGTGCGCCCTCGCCTCGCGATGGTCAACTCGGACAAGGGCATCACGAACCTGCACGTGCCGAGCGACGTGATCGTCGACGCATCGATGCCGGCGATGATCCGCGATTCGGGCGGCATGTGGGGCCCGGACGGTCAGCTGTACGACGCGAAGGCCGTGATTCCGGACCGCTGCTACGCGGGCGTCTACCAGGCCGTGATCGAGGACTGCAAGCAGCACGGCGCGTTCGATCCGGTCACGATGGGCAGCGTGCCGAACGTCGGCCTGATGGCGCAGGCGGCCGAGGAATACGGTTCGCACGACAAGACGTTCCAGATCCCGGCGGACGGCGTCGTGCGCGTCATCGACGAAGCCGGCAACGTGCTGCTCGAGCACGCGGTCGAGTCGGGCGACATCTGGCGCATGTGCCAGACGAAGGACGCACCGGTGCAGGACTGGGTCAAGCTTGCGGTCAACCGCGCCCGCGCGACCGGCGCCCCGGCCGTGTTCTGGCTCGACCCGGCGCGCGCGCACGATGCGCAGATCATCGCGAAGGTCGAACGCTACCTGAAGGATCACGACACGAACGGCCTCGACATCCGGATCATGACGCCGGTCGACGCCACGCGTTTCTCGCTCGAGCGCATCCGCGCGGGCAAGGACACGATTTCGGTCACCGGCAACGTGCTGCGCGACTACCTGACCGACCTGTTCCCGATCATGGAACTCGGCACCAGCGCGAAGATGCTGTCGATCGTGCCGCTGATGGCCGGCGGCGGGATGTTCGAAACGGGTGCCGGCGGCTCCGCGCCGAAGCACGTGCAGCAGTTCGTCGAGGAAGGCTTCCTGCGCTGGGATTCGCTCGGCGAATTCCTCGCGCTGGCCGCGTCGCTCGAACACCTCGGCAACGCTTATCAAAACCCGAAGGCGCTCGTGCTCGCGAAGACGCTCGACCAGGCGACCGGCAAGTTCCTCGATGAGAACAAGTCGCCGGCGCGCAAGGTCGGTGGTCTCGACAACCGCGGCAGCCACTTCTATCTGTGCCTGTACTGGGCGCAGGCGCTGGCCGAGCAGACCGAGGACGCCACGCTGAAGGCGCAGTTCGAGGGTGTCGCGAAGGCGCTGTCCGACAACGAGGCGCGCATCCTGGAAGAACTGGCGGCCGCGCAAGGCAAGCCGCAGGCGATCGGCGGCTACTACCGTCCGAACGTCGAGCTGACGAGCCAGGCCATGCGCCCGAGCGCGACGCTGAACGGCATCGTCGACGCGCTCGCCTGACGCCGGCCGCGCCAGCGCGCGAGCCCGTACATGTGCCGGTGCGGCGGGTTGAACCGTTCGCCGTCCGGCACACAAGAAAAACGCCTCGGTCGCCCGGGGCGTTTGTCGTTGGAGGCTTGCCATTCAGACGTGAACGATTTCCCATTCGGCGATTTCGTCCGGCACTTCGAGCGTGGCCGTGTCCAGTTCGGACGGTTGCGCGCAGTCGCCGCGAGAGATGCGGTCGGCCGCGACTTCCGGGCACGAGAACGCGCCGAGCGAGGCGTTACCGAACGTCGCTTCCCAGCCGCCGTTTGCCGGCAGGATGTAGAACGACCCGAGCGCTGAACCAAAGCGAAATCCCTTCATTTCCGTTCTCCCTTTCTGATCACGAGCGATTCTGTTGTGCCGCCTGCCGGCTCGGCCGGCTGTGGCCCGACTGGCTGCTTGCGCCGGGTTCCGTGTCGAACGTCGTGGCGAAGCGTCAGTGCATGGAACAAAGTCTACGTCCGCGCCCCGCTCGGATGGTGCATGTAGAACGGCTTCTCGAAACAAAAATTCTTTTTTAAAAACAGTAATTTATTTTTGTCGTTTTGCATTGCGGAACGTTTTTCGGCATCGCGAAACGGGAAATTTGTGCTCTGCATCACGAATTTTTATAACGCAGTGACTTGTTCCGCATCGTGAAAAATTGGCAGGTTTGCGGACCATCGGGGCCGCGAGCGTGAACGCGGGGCCGGGTTGGAAGGCGCAAAGCGTGTTTGCTGGCCGGCGCAAAGGGGCGGCAGGAGAGTAACGATGGTTGCCGAGACGCCGTCTGGCGACGCAGGTCGTGGCGCCGTCCGCCGCGGTGGCGACGCTTGCCGCGGCGTATCGCCGCCCGCGGGGCCGGCGGCGTTTTTCGATCCGGCCCTGCGGTTATGATGACGCGACCGCCGCGGCTGTCGCGCGGCGCCGCATGAACAACGAGGATCGATTGATGAGACGGAGAACCTTCCTGTCGCGCGCCATCGGCGTCGCGGCCGCGTCGCTGTTCGCGCGCACCGCGTCGGCGCAGCATGCCGGTCACGCGGGCATGGCCGGCATGGATTCGATGGACGACATGCCGGGCATGTCGGGTATGTCAGGGATGTCGGCGCACGCGCAGCACGGCCAGCCCGCGCCGGCCGCGCTCGCGGCCGCCGACGCGCTGCCGGCCGGCGCGCCGCTCGCGACGTTGCGCACGCTCGCCAACGAAAGCCGTGAGCCCGGCACGTTCCGGGCCACGCTGGTCGCTCAACCGGTGGCGCGACCGCTGCTGCGCGGCGCGCGGCCGACGACGTTCTGGCAGTTCGGTACCGGTACGCAAGGCCCCGTGGTCGGCCCGCTGATCGACGTGCGCGAGGGCGATACGGTCGAGATCCGGTTCGTGAACAAGCTGCCGCAGCCGTCGACGATCCACTGGCACGGCCTGCCCGTGCCGCCCGACCAGGACGGCAATCCGTCCGATCCCGTTGCGCCCGGCGCGTCGCGCGTGTATCGCTTCACGCTGCCGAAGGGCAGCGCCGGGACTTACTGGTACCACCCGCATCCGCACATGATGACCGCCGAGCAGGTGTTCCGCGGGCTGGCCGGCCCGTTCGTCGTGCGCGCCGCGGACGATCCGCTAGCCGGCTGGCCCGAGCGTCACCTGTTCGTGTCGGATCTGAAGCTTGCACGCGACGGCACGATTGCGCCGAACGACATGATGGACTGGATGAACGGCCGGGAAGGTCAATTCGTGCTGGTCAACGGCGCGCGCCGGCCGCGCATCGACGTCGCGAGCGACGAGCGCTGGCGTGTCTGGAATGCATGCAGCGCGCGCTACCTGCGCATCGCGTTCGACGACGGCCGCGTGTTCGAGCACGCAGGCACCGACGGCGGATTGTTCGACACGCCGCGGCGCGTGACGTCGCTGCTGATTGCGCCGGGCGAGCGGGCGGAACTGCTGGTGCGCGCCGGCGACCGCGCGTCGCGCACGGTGCTGCAGGCGGCCGAGTACGACCGCCGCAAGATGGCGATGTCGCACGACGATGGCCACGGCAGCCTGCCGCCCGATCCGGCGCTGGCGCTGGCCGATGTCGCGTTTGCGCCCGCCGAGGCCCGTGTGCTGCCTGCCACGCTGCGCGCGGTACCGCCGCTGGGCGAACCGGTCGCGCACAAGACGGTCGCGTTCGGCGAGGAAATGGACATGGACGCGATGATGAAGGGTGCGGCGCACGGCCGCCCGGCAGGCATGCGCTTCACGATCAACGGCGACACCTACGCGCCGCACCGCGCGACGCTGACGAGCCGCCGCGGCGACGTCGAGCGCTGGGAGATCCGCAATACGACGGACATGGACCACCCGTTCCACCTGCACGGCACGCAGTTTCAGGTGATCGAGCGGACGTCGGCCGGTTCGCGCACGAGCGAGCCGTTCCGTGCGTGGCGCGATACCGTAAACGTGCGCAGTGGTGAAACCGTGTCGCTGCTCGTCACGCAAGACATGCCCGGCGAGCGCATGTTTCATTGCCACATTCTCGAACACGAGGATCTCGGCATGATGGGTACGCTGAAGGTCGTGTAACGAAGCTGCGGATATGTTTCACATGCGGATTCGATATCCGATCTGCATGCGTGACAAGACAATGCGCGTTCAATTATCGGGATTGAACGAAAAGGCCGGCCAATCGATTATCGATTGGCCGGCCACAAAAAAAGAAACCCGGCGCTGTGCGCCGGGTTTCTTCGTCCGATATCCGATGCCTTATGCGGCCTGGATGTTCGACGCTTGCTTGCCCTTCGGTCCTTGAACGACGTCAAAGCTCACCTTCTGGCCTTCCTTCAGCGTCTTGAAGCCATTCATGGTGATAGCCGAGAAGTGCGCAAACAGATCCTCACCGCCCTCGTCGGGAGTGATGAAACCGAAGCCCTTCGCGTCGTTGAACCACTTAACGATACCAGTTGCCATTTTCCTACTTCCCCTGTCACACAGTCGCTGCTACTTACCACGAGCACGCTCGAAAAGCTAAACGACCAAAATACGGCCGTTCCCCCCTCACAAGCTCACCTCGGCCTCTTTCGTTTCGCCAATCGGCAAATTGAAAAAAGTGCCAGCTTGATTGTTGGCGCTCTTTATTGGAGTGTCAAGTGGAATTTTTAGACGTTTAGAGGGTCGTTGTAAAGAACCCATTTTCAGGGTTTTTCCGGCTTTGCTTTGCAGCATGTGGCCAAGCGCGGGGGCTTGAAAAGCCGCATAATCGGCTCATATACCAGGCTCGAGTGACACGCGTTCGAGTCGTCCCGGCTTGTGGGATACTGGATGCGGACACGACGTTCCGGTGAGCTTCCCCCTGACGGTTCGTGTTCCGCGCCATGCGTGAAAGCCGGCACCGCAGCCGGCTTTCGTATGGCGCGAAGACGATCGCGTGTTCCGGGACACCGGGGAGGGCGCCGGCCGGTCGGTCGGGTAATGGCAGGATTGCGGGCCTGTCCGAGTTGTTTAGAATGGGTGTATGGCGATTATCCCGGACAAGCAGGACAGTACCGTCCTGGAACGCAAGCAGCAGAAGCTCAAGCCGCCTTCGATGTACAAGGTGGTGCTGCTCAACGACGACTTCACGCCGATGGAGTTCGTCGTGATGGTGGTCCAGGAGTATTTCAAGAAGGATCGCGAGACGGCCACGCAGATCATGCTGAAGGTCCATCGCGAAGGGCGAGGGGTTTGTGGGGTCTATACGCGGGACATCGCGTCGACCAAGGTTGAGCAAGTCGTTACCCATGCGCGGCAGGCAGGGCATCCGCTGCAGTGCGTGATGGAGGAAGCATGATTGCCCAGGAATTGGAAGTCAGCCTGCACATGGCGTTCATGGAAGCACGCCAGGCGCGCCATGAGTTCATTACGGTCGAGCACCTGCTGCTGGCCCTGCTGGATAATCCGACGGCAGCCGAGGTGTTGCGCGCGTGTGCGGCCAACATCGAGGACTTGCGTCAGAACCTGCGCAATTTCATCCACGACAACACACCTACCGTCCCGGGTACCGACGACGTCGATACCCAGCCGACGCTCGGTTTCCAGCGTGTGATCCAGCGCGCGATCATGCACGTCCAGTCGACGTCGAACGGCAAGAAGGAAGTCACCGGCGCGAACGTGCTGGTCGCGATCTTCGGCGAGAAGGATTCGCACGCCGTGTACTACCTGCAGCAGCAGGGCGTCACGCGTCTCGACGTGGTGAACTTCATTTCGCACGGCATCGCGAAGACGAACAACGGCGAAGCCGCGAAGTCGACCGATGCGAACGCGGAAAGCGAAGACGCGAATGCGCAGAAGGAAACCCCGCTCGCGCAGTTCACGCAGAACCTCAACCAGATGGCGAAGGACGGCCGCATCGATCCGTTGATCGGTCGCGAGCCCGAGGTCGAGCGCGTCGTGCAGGTGCTGTGCCGTCGCCGCAAGAACAACCCGCTGCTCGTGGGCGAAGCCGGCGTCGGCAAGACCGCGATCGCGGAAGGGCTCGCGTATCGCATCACGCGCGGCGAAGTGCCGGACATCCTCGCGAACGCGCAGGTGTACTCGCTCGACATGGGCGCGCTGCTCGCGGGCACCAAGTATCGCGGCGATTTCGAGCAGCGGCTGAAGACGGTGCTGAAGGAGCTCAAGGAGCGCCCGCACGCGATCCTGTTCATCGACGAAATCCATACGCTGATCGGCGCGGGCGCCGCGTCGGGCGGCACGCTCGATGCGTCGAACCTGCTGAAGCCGGCGTTGTCGTCGGGCACGCTCAAGTGCATCGGGGCTACGACGTTCACCGAGTATCGCGGCATCTTCGAGAAGGATGCGGCGCTGTCGCGGCGCTTCCAGAAGGTGGACGTGACGGAGCCGAGCGTCGAGCAGACGGTCGCGATCCTGCGCGGGCTGAAGTCGCGCTTCGAGGAGCATCACGGCGTCAAGTACTCGTCGGGCGCCCTGTCGGCCGCGGCCGAGCTGTCGGCGCGCTTCATCACCGACCGTCACCTGCCGGACAAGGCGATCGACGTGATCGACGAGGCGGGCGCCGCGCAGCGCATCCTGCCGAAGTCGAAGCAGAAGAAGACGATCGGCAAGAGCGAGATCGAGGAAATCATCTCGAAGATCGCGCGCGTGCCTGCGCAAAGCGTGTCGCAGGACGATCGCAGCAAGCTGCAGACGCTCGACCGCGACCTGAAGAGCGTCGTGTTCGGCCAGGACCCGGCGATCGATGCGCTCGCGGCGTCGATCAAGATGGCGCGCGCGGGCCTCGGCAAGATGGACAAGCCGATCGGCGCGTTCCTGTTCTCCGGCCCGACGGGTGTCGGCAAGACCGAAGTGGCGCGCCAGCTCGCGTTCACGCTCGGCATCGAGCTGATCCGCTTCGACATGTCGGAATACATGGAGCGTCACGCGGTGAGCCGGCTGATCGGTGCGCCGCCGGGCTACGTCGGGTTCGACCAGGGCGGCCTGTTGACCGAAGCCGTCACGAAGAAGCCGCATTGCGTGCTGCTGCTCGACGAAATCGAGAAGGCGCATCCGGACATCTTCAACGTGTTGCTGCAGGTGATGGACCACGGCACGCTGACGGACAACAACGGCCGCAAGGCGGATTTCCGCAACGTCATCATCATCATGACGACGAACGCGGGCGCCGAGTCGATGCAGAAGGCGACGATCGGCTTCACGACGCGCCGCGAAACCGGCGACGAGATGACCGACATCAAGCGCCTGTTCACGCCGGAGTTCCGCAACCGCCTGGATTCGATCATCAGCTTCCGCTCGCTCGATGAGGAAATCATCATGCGCGTGGTCGACAAGTTCCTGATCCAGCTCGAGGAACAGCTGCACGAGAAGAAGGTCGACGCGCTGTTCACCGACGCGTTGCGCAAGCATCTCGCGAAGCATGGCTTCGACCCGCTGATGGGCGCGCGGCCGATGCAGCGGCTGATCCAGGACACGATCCGGCGCGCGCTGGCCGACGAACTGCTGTTCGGCAAGCTGCTCAACGGCGGCCACGTGACGGTCGACGTCGACGAAAGCGACAAGGTGCAGTTGTCGTTCGACAAGCTGGCAAATCCGCCGCACAAGCCGAACGAAGAGACGGTCGAAGTCGAGTAAGCGATAATTCGTTGTTCATGCGAACGGCGCGGGAAGTTCTCCGCGCCGTTTCGTTTTATCCGGCGCCGGCGGCGCGATGGTGGTGCAGGGGAGTGGTAACGCAGTGACACAACAACAACGGTCGTTCGACGCTATCGTCGCGCGCGAACAAGGGTTGCGCCACGCGCTGACGTCGGGGCAGATGGCGATGATCGCGATCGGCGGCGCGATCGGCACGGGGCTGTTCCTCGGCAGTGGGTTCGCGATCGGGCTCGCCGGCCCGAGCGTGCTGGTGTCCTATGCGATCGGCGCGCTGATCGCGCTGCTGCTGATGGGCGCGCTCGCGGAAATGACCGTCGCGCATCCGACGGCCGGCTCGTTCGGCGCCTATGCCGAGCATTACGTCGGCCCGCTCGCGGGCTTCCTGGTGCGCTACGCGTACTGGTTCGCGGTCGTGTTCGCGATCGGCACCGAGATCAGCGCGATCGCGGTGTTCATGAAGTACTGGTTCCCGGCCGTGCCCGGCTGGTACTGGGTGATCGGCTTCTCGGCGCTGCTGATCGCGGTGAACCTCGCGAGCGTCACGCTGTACGGGACGGTCGAATACGCGTTCTCGCTGCTGAAGATCGCGGCGATCGTCGTGTTCATCGTGCTCGGCGCGTATCTCGTGTGGGCGGCGCCGGTCGCATCGGGCATCGGTTTCGCGAACTACACCGCGCACGGCGGCTTCATGCCGAAGGGGCCGTGGGGTACGTGGGTCGCGGTGATCGTCGCGATCTTCAGCTACATGAGCATCGAAGCGGTCGCGATCGCGGCCGGCGAGGCGCGCGATCCGCAGCACGCGGTCACGCGCGCATTCCGCTCGACCGTGTTCCGCCTCGTGCTGTTCTACCTGCTGACGCTCGCGCTGATGCTCGCGATCGTGCCATGGACGCAGGCCGGCACCGACGAAAGCCCGTTCGTGAAGGTGATGGCCGCGACGCACGTGCCGTATGCGGCCGGCGTGATCAACTTCGTGCTGTTGATCGCGGCGCTGTCGGCGATGAACAGCCAGCTCTACGTGACGACGCGGATGATGTTCAGCCTGTCGCGCGCGCGCCTCGCGCCCGCGGTGTTCGGCCGGCTCGGCGCGAACGGCGTGCCGCGCGCGGCGCTGTGGATCTCGACGAGCGGCGTCGCGGTGGCGGCCGTGCTGGTCGCGCTCGCGCCCGACACCGCGTTCACGGTGATGATGGCGATCGCGATGTTCGGCGCGCTGTTCACGTGGCTGATGATCTTCGTCACGCACCTGCGGTTCCGTGCGCGGTATCGCGGCCCCGCGCTCGCGTTCCGGATGTGGGGGCACCCGTTCGGCAGCCTGCTCGGCGCGGGGCTCGTCGCCGCGATCCTGCTGACGACCGCTTTCACGCGCGAATTCCGGATGACGATGGTGGTCGGCGTCGTGTTCGCCGTGCTGCTGACGCTCGCCTACGCGCTGCATTACCGGTACCAGCACGCGCGCTGATCGTGGCGGCGTGGGCACTCGCGCCGTTCGTCACACTCGCTAAGGTTCCGTTAAGCGAGCTGCGCCTACATTCGAGCCTGTCTGCATGGCGTGCCGATCCGCACCGGCGCGCCGCTTCCTGCAAAAAGGGGTTCGAATGAACAAACTGCCCGAAATCACGCTCGCGTTCTGGATCATGAAGATCTGCGCGACGACGCTCGGCGAAACGGGCGGCGACCTGCTGTCGATGACGCTGAACGTCGGCTACGCGGTGAGCTCGATCCTGCTGTTCGGTTTCTTTCTCGTGACGCTGGGCGCCCAGCTCAGGACGACGCGCTATCGCCCGGCGATCTACTGGGCCGTGATCGTCGCGACGAGCACGGCCGGCACGACGATGTCCGACTTCATGGATCGCACGCTCGGCCTCGGCTATGCGGCCGGCTCGTCGATCCTCGTCGCGATCCTGCTGGCGATCTTCGCGGTCTGGCGCTTCAGCGGCGAATCGCTGTCGGTCGACCTGATCCGTACGCGCAAGGTCGAACTGCTGTACTGGATCGCGATCCTGTTCTCGAACACGCTCGGCACCGCGCTCGGCGACTTCCTCGCGGACAGCTCGGGGCTCGGCTTCGGCGGCGGCGCACTGCTGATCGGCGGCCTGCTGGCGGCGATCGTGCTCGCGCACTACTTCACGCGAATCTCCGGCGTGCTGCTGTTCTGGGCCGCGTTCGTGCTCACGCGTCCGTTCGGCGCGACGGTCGGCGACCTGCTGACGAAGCCGGTCGCGAAGGGCGGTCTCGCGCTCGGCACGGTCGGCTCGTCGGCCGTACTGCTCGGCGTGCTGGTCGCGATGGTCGTCTATGCAAGCATCGCGCAGGCGCGGCGCCGCGAACCGGCGCCCGCGCGGATCGCGCAACCGGCCGGCAAGTGACGGTGCGTGAAAAGGAAAGGGGCCACTCAGCGTGGCCCCTTTTTTTATGCCGCGTGGCTCAGTGGCGCCCGGTGCTGCCGAAGCCGCCTTCGCCGCGATCGCTCTCGGTGAATTCGTCGACGATGTTGAACTGTGCCTGCACGACCGGCACGATCACGAGCTGCGCGAGGCGCTCGAACGGGTTCAGCACGAACGCGGTCTGGCCGCGATTCCACGTCGAGACCATCAACTGGCCCTGGTAGTCGGAATCGATCAGGCCGACGAGGTTGCCGAGCACGATCCCGTGCTTGTGGCCGAGGCCCGAGCGCGGCAGGATCAGCGCCGCATAGCCGGGGTCCGCAAGGTGGATCGCGAGGCCCGTCGGCACGAGCGTGGTTTCGCCCGGCTGCAGCGTGACCGGTGCGTCGAGGCACGCGCGCAGATCGAGGCCGGCGCTGCCGGTGGTCGCGTAGGCGGGCAGGTAGTCGCGCATGCGCGCGTCGAGAATCTTCAGGTCGAGTTTCATGCGGTCGTCGAATCGGTCGGGAAGGGCGCGGCGGCTATGGCCGCCGCGCGGGATCAGATCAGGCGGTTGTCGGGCAGGCGCTTCGCGATTTCCGCGACGAGCACGTGCGCGAGTTCGTCCTTCGGGGCGCGCGGCAGGCGCGTGAGGCCGGCGGCCTCGAACAGCACGACTTCGTTGTCGTCGCGGCCGAACGTCAGCGGGCCGAGGTTACCGACGAGCAACGGCACGTTCTTGCGCTTGCGCTTCTCGTCGCCATGCACGTCGAGGTCGCCGCTTTCGGCCGCGAAGCCGACGCAGAATGGCGCATCGGGCAGCGCCGCGACCGACGCGAGGATGTCGGGATTCTCGACGAACGCGAGCGCCGGCATCTTGCGGTCGGCCGTCTTCTTCATCTTGTGCTCGGCCGGCTGGTCGACGCGCCAGTCGGCGACCGCGGCCACTGCGATGAAGATGTCGGCTTCGGCCACTGCATGCATCACCGCGTCGTACATCTGCTGCGCGGTCTGCACGTCCTGGCGGTACACGCCCCACGGCGTGTCGAGCGCGACCGGCCCGGCGACGAGATGCACGTCGGCGCCGGCCTGTTGCGCGGCGCGCGCGAGCGCGAAACCCATCTTGCCGCTGGAGCGGTTCGTCAGGCCGCGTACCGGGTCGAGCGGTTCGAAGGTCGGCCCGGCCGTGATCAGCACGCGGCGGTGCGCGAGCACCTTCGGCGCGAAGTGCGCGACGATCGCTTCATAGATCGCCTCGGGCTCGAGCATGCGGCCGTCGCCGACCTCGCCGCACGCCTGCGCGCCCGAATCCGGGCCGAGCACCGATACGCCGTCCGCGCGCAGTTGCGCGGCGTTGCGTTGCGTGGCCGGGTTCTGCCACATCTGGCGGTTCATCGCGGGCACGACGAGCAGCGGACAGTCGCGTGCGACGCACAGCGTCGACAGCAGGTCGTCGGCGAACCCGTGCGCGAGCTTCGCGAGGAAATCCGTCGACGCGGGCGCGATCACGATCGCGTCGGCTTCGCGCGACAGGTCGATGTGCGCCATGTTGTTGTCGATACGCGCGTCCCACTGGCTCGTATAGACGGGCCGGCCCGACAGCGCCTGCATCGTGACGGGCGTGATGAACTGGGTGGCGGCGTCGGTCATCGCGACCTGCACGGTCGCGCCGGCCTTCACGAGCAGCCGCGTGAGTTCGGCGATCTTGTAGCAGGCGATGCCGCCCGTCAGGCCGAGAACGAGGTGTTTTCCTGCAAGTTCTGCGTGTGCCAACTCAGGCCTCCTGGGGTCAAACGGAACGGCCGGCGCGAAGCCGGCCGTCGACACGGAGTATGCGCGCTCAGCGCGCGCCGCGCACGCGACGCAACTCGTCGTAGATCAGCAGCACCGCCCCGACCGTGATCGCGGAATCGGCGAGGTTGAACGCCGGGAAGTGCCACGCGCCGAGGTGGAAATCGAGGAAGTCGATCACGTGACCGTAGACGAGCCGGTCGATCACGTTGCCGAGCGCGCCGCCGAGGATCAGCGCGAGCGACACGCTGAACAGCCGCTGGTGGCCGTGGCGCTTCAGCAGGAAGCAGATCACGAGCGTCGCACCGACGCCGAGCGCGGTGAACGCCCAGCGCTGCCAGCCGCTCGCGGTCGACAGGAAGCCGAACGCGGCACCGCGGTTGTACACCAGCACGAGGTTGAAGAACGACGTCAGCGCATGCTGCGCGCCGTACGCGAACGTTTTGAGGATCGCGATCTTCGACAGCTGGTCGAACAGGATCACGATCAGCGAAATGCCGAGCCAGGGCGCGAGCGCGCCGCTGGCCGGTTTCGACAGGGTCTTCGCCATATTTAAGCAGCGCTCCGGATTTCGCCGTTTTCAAACAGGTTCGAGAAGCAGCGGCCGCACAGCGTCGGGTGCTCGGCGTGTGCGCCGACATCTTCGCGGTAGTGCCAGCAGCGCTCGCACTTCTGGTACTTCGACGCGGCCACGTCGACGCTTTCCTGCGCTTCGTCGTCGACCTTGACGACCGTCGCGGCCGACGTGATCAGCACGAACTTCAGGTCGTCGCCGAGGCTCGTCAGCGCGTCGTAGCGTGCGCCGCTCGCATGCACGGCCACTTCGGCTTGCAGCGACGAACCGATGCGGTTCGCGGTGCGCGCTTCCTCGAGCGCCTTCGTCACGTTGCCGCGCACGTCGCGCAGCAGCGCCCATTTCTCGATCAGCGCGGCCGAGCCGGCGACTTCCGGATACGCATAGTAGGTTTCCGTGAAGATCGTGTCGCTCGCCGGCTGGAACACCTTCCACGCCTCTTCCGCCGTGAACGACAGGAACGGCGCGAGCACGCGCAGCAGCCCGTGCGTCAGGTGATACAGCGCGGTCTGCGCGGAGCGGCGCGCGCGCGAATCGGCGGCGCTCGTGTACAGGCGATCCTTCAGCACGTCGAGGTAGAAGCCGCCGAGGTCTTCCGAGCAGTACGTCTGCAGCTTCGCGACGACCGGGTGGAATTCGTACTTCTCGTAGTGGCCGAGCAGCTCCGTCTGCAACTGCTGCGAGAACGCGACCGCGTAGCGGTCGATCTCGAGCCATTCGTCGACCGGCACCGCGTGCTGCGCGAAGTCGAAATCCGACAGGTTCGCGAGCAGGAAGCGCAGCGTGTTGCGGATGCGGCGATAGCCCTCCGTCACGCGCTTCAGGATTTCCTCGGAAATCGCGAGCTCGCCCGAGTAGTCGGTCGACGCGATCCACAGGCGGATGATTTCCGCGCCGAGGCGGTTCGCGACTTCATGCGGGTCGATGCCGTTGCCGAGCGACTTGCTCATCTTGCGGCCTTCGCCGTCGACCGTGAAGCCGTGCGTGAGCAGGCCCTTGTACGGCGCGCGGCCATCGATCATCGATGCGGTGAGCAGCGACGAGTGGAACCAGCCGCGATGCTGGTCCGAGCCTTCGAGGTACAGGTCGGCCGGGAACTGCAGCTGATCCTTGTGCGAGCCGCGCAGCACGTGCCAGTGCGTCGTGCCCGAGTCGAACCACACGTCGAGCGTGTCGCGGTTCTTTTCGTACAGGTTCGCGTCGTCGCCGATCAGCTCGCGCGGGTCGAGCGATTGCCACGCCTCGATGCCCGACTGTTCGACGCGCTTCGCGACTTCCTCGAGCAGCTCGAGCGTGCGCGGGTGCAGCTCGCCGGTTTCCTTGTGCACGAAGAACGCCATCGGCACGCCCCACTGGCGCTGGCGCGACAGCGTCCAGTCGGGACGGTTCGCGATCATGCTGAACAGGCGCTGCTTGCCCCACGACGGATAGAACGCGGTCGCGTCGACGCCTTCGAGCGCCGTTTCGCGCAGCGTCTTGCCGCCGTCTTGCGGCGTCACATCCATGCCGGCGAACCACTGCGACGTCGCGCGGTAGATGATCGGCGTCTTGTGGCGCCAGCAGTGCATGTAGCTGTGCGTGTACTTCTCGCTGCGCAGCAGCGAGCCGGCCGCGTTCAGCGCGTCGACGATCTTCGGGTTCGCATCCCAGATCGACAGGCCGCCGAACAGCGGCAGCGATTCGATGTAGCGGCCGTCGCCCATCACCGGGTTGATGAAGTCGGAATCAGTCATCCCGTGCGCCTTGCACGACATGAAGTCTTCAATACCGTACGCGGGCGACGAGTGCACGACGCCGGTACCGGTGTCGGTCGTCACGTAGTCGCCGAGGTAGACGGGCGCGGTGCGCTTGTAGCCGGGGTGGGCCGATGCGAGCGGGTGGTGGAAGCGCAGGTTCGCGAGCTTCACGCCGGGCGCGGTCGCGACGACGCGGCCCGTCAGCTTGAAGTCGGTCATGCAGGCTTCGACGCGTTCTTGCGCGATGATCAGCAGCCCGCGCTCGGTGTCGACCAGCGCGTAGATGATTTCCGGATGGAGGTTCAGCGCCTGGTTGGCGGGGATCGTCCACGGCGTGGTGGTCCAGATCACGATGCCGCCCTCGGCGCGCGGCAGTGCCGGCAGGCCGAACGCGTGCGCGGTCTTTTCCGGCTCCGCGAACGCGAACATCACGTCGATCGTCGGATCGGTGCGATCCTTGTACTCGACTTCCGCTTCCGCGAGCGCCGAGCCGCAGTCGAAACACCAGTTCACCGGCTTCAGCCCGCGGTACACGTAGCCCTTCTCGATGATCTTGCCGAGCGCGCGGATTTCTTCCGCCTCGTTCACGAAGTTCATCGTCTTGTACGGGTTGGCCCAGTCGCCGAGCACGCCGAGGCGCTTGAAGCCGACTTTCTGCTTCTCGATCTGCTCGGTCGCGTACGCGCGCGCCTTGCTCATCACTTCGGCCGCCGGCAGCGACTTGCCGAACTGCTTCTCGATCTGGATCTCGATCGGCATCCCGTGGCAATCCCAGCCCGGCACGTACGGCGCGTCGAAGCCGGCCATGTTGCGCGACTTGACGACGATGTCCTTCAGGATCTTGTTGACCGCATGACCGAGGTGGATGTCGCCGTTCGCATACGGCGGGCCGTCGTGCAGGATGAACTTCGGGCGGCCCTTGCTGGCCGCGCGGATCTTCTCGTAGATGCCGCGCTCTTCCCACTCCTTGACCCACTGCGGCTCGCGCTTGGGCAGATCGCCGCGCATCGGGAACGGCGTGTCGAGCAGGTTGACCGGATACTTGGCCTGCGGTTTCGAATCGGCTTTCTTGTTGCTCATGATGGGATCGCTATCTAAATCGGGGGACGCTCGGGCGTCGTGAATCGGGTAGGCGCGCGCGAGGGCGGCGCGAGGGTGCGGCGCGAGGCGCCGCCGTCCGGATCAGCTAATTCGGTCGGTGGCCGACGTCGCGAAGCCCGTCGCGCGGCTGCCCGGCGCATGGTCGCGTTCGGTGAAGTAGGCGCGGGCATTCGCGACGTCCAGCGCGATCGCGCGCGACAGCGCCTCGAGATCGTCGAATTTCGCCTCGTCGCGCAGCTTCTTCAGGAATTCGACACGGATCAGCTTGCCGTACGCGTCGCCGTGCCAGTCGAGCAGATGAACTTCGAGCAGCACGCGGCCCGAATCGTCGACGGTCGGGCGCAGCCCGAGGCTCGCGACGCCCGGCAGCGGCTCGGGGCCGAGGCCGTGCACCTGCACGACGAAGATGCCCGCGAGCGCCGGCCGCTTGTGCTGGATCGGCAGGTTCAGCGTCGGGAAGCCGAGATCGCGGCCGAGCTTCAGCCCGTGCGCGACGTGGCCGCTGATCGCGTAGCCGTGGCCGAGCGCCTGCGCGGCCGCGTCGAGATCGCCCGCGGCGAGCGCTGCGCGCACGCCGGAGCTGGAAATGCGCGTGCCGTCGCTGCCGGCCACCGTACCCATCTGCTCGACCTCGAAGCCGTGCAGCTCGCCGGCCGCCTTCAGCGTGTCGAAGGTGCCCGCGCGCTTCGCGCCGTAGCAGAAATCGTCACCGACCATCATCCAGCGCGTGTGCAGCCCGTTCACCAGCGTGCGTTCGACGAACGCCTGCGGCGACTGGCTCGCGAAGGTGTGGTTGAAGTGCTCGACGACGACGCGGTCGACCCCGTGGTCGCGCAACGCTTCCAGTTTGTCGCGCAGCATCGCGATGCGCGGCGGTGCGCCGGCCGGATTGAAGAATTCGCGCGGGTGCGGCTCGAACGTCATCACGCACACGGGCAGGCCGCGCGCGTCCGCTGCCGCGCGCACGCGCGCGAGCAGGGCCTGGTGGCCGCGATGGACACCGTCGAAGTTGCCGATCGTCAGCGCGCACGGGGCGCGGCTCTCGGCGTTGGGCAGGCCGCGGAAGACTTTCACGATAGCGGATGCAGCGTCGGGGAATGGGCGGTGGGATGCCGCAAAGCAGAAGATTATAAACGTTCGGGCGGGCCGACGGCCGAGAAGGCGGGAAACGCGAGGGCGAATGGTAAAATTCGCGGATGAAAAAACTCGTGATCCTGATTTCCGGTCGCGGCAGCAACATGGAGGCCATCGTCCGCGCGTGCGCGCAGGAACGCTGGCCGGCCGAGATTGCCGCCGTGATCGCCAACCGGCCCGATGCGGCCGGACTGGCTTTTGCCGCGTCGCACGGGGTGGCGACGGCGGTGGTCGACCACCGGTCGTTCGACGGCCGCGACAGCTTCGACGCGGCGCTCGCTGCCGAAATCGACCGTTTCGCGCCCGATCTCGTCGTTCTCGCCGGCTTCATGCGCATCCTCACGCCTGCATTCGTCAGACGATACGAGGGCCGGCTGCTCAACATCCATCCGTCGCTGCTGCCGAGCTTCAAGGGCATCCACACGCACCAGCAGGCGCTGGATGCGGGCGTCGCGCTGCATGGCGCGAGCGTGCATTTCGTCATTCCCGAGCTCGACAGCGGCGCGATCGTCGCGCAGGGCGCGGTGCCGGTGCGTGCCGGCGACGACGCGGCCGCGCTCGCGCGACGCGTGCTGACGGTCGAGCACGTGCTGTATCCGCGTGCGGTGCGCTGGTTCGTCGAAGGGCGCCTGCGCCTCGAGGACGGCCGTGCAGTGGTCGCGCCCGAAGAGGCGCGCTGGATTTTCGCGGATCAACCGCAAACCGAAACGAGTGAGGGCGTATGAAGCTGCACGGATTCCTGATTGGCCAGACCGAAACCCTGCTCGCCGAGGTGCTGAAGTTCGCCGGCCCCGCCGACGCGACGACGAGCCGGTTCTTCCGTGCGCACCCGAAGCTCGGGCATGCGGAGCGCGGCGTGATTGCCGAGGCCGTGTTCGCGGTGCTGCGCCGGAAGATGGAGTTCTCGCATCTGGCCGAGAGCGGCACCGGCACGCCCGCGCGGCGCCTCACGCTGCTCGGCCTGATGCAGACGATGGGGCGCAATGCGCTGAAGCCGTTCCTGTCCGACACCGAGTCCGCGTGGCTCGAGCACGTGTCGAAGATCGATCCGACGAGCCTGCCGGTGCGCATTCGCACGAACCTGCCCGACTGGATTCACCAGGCGCTGTCGGAGCGTTTCGACGCCGAGGAACTCGCGCAGCTCGCCGCTGCGCTGAACTACCCGGCGCCGCTCGACCTGCGTGCCAACGCGCAGAAGGCGAGCCGCGACCAGGTGATCGAAGCGCTGCGGGTGAGCGGCATCGAAGCGGGCGCGACGCCGTTCGCGCCGTTCGGCGTGCGCGTGGTCGGCAAGCCGGCGCTGACGCGCCTGAAGCTGTTCGAGGAAGGCGCGATCGAGGTGCAGGACGAAGGTAGCCAGCTGCTGTGCTCGCTGGTCGCGCCGCGCCGCGGCGAGATGGTCGTCGATTTCTGTGCGGGCGCGGGTGGCAAGACGCTTGCACTCGGTGCGATGATGCGCTCGACCGGGCGCCTCTATGCGTTCGACATCTCGGAGAAGCGTCTCGCGAAGCTGAAGCCGCGCCTTGCGCGCAGCGGGCTGTCGAACGTGAACCCGGTGCTGATCGACAGCGAGCACGACGCGAAGATCAAGCGGCTCGCCGGCAAGATCGACCGCGTGCTGGTGGACGCGCCGTGCAGCGGCCTCGGCACGCTGCGCCGCAATCCGGACCTGAAGTGGCGCCAGACGCGCACGGCGATCGACGAACTGACGCCGAAGCAGGCGTCGATCCTCGCGAGCGCCGCGCGACTCGTGAAAAAGGGCGGCCGGCTCGTCTACGCGACCTGCAGCGTGCTCGACGCCGAGAACGAGCGCATCGTCGAACAGTTCCTGGCCGATCATCCGGAGTTCACGCTGGTGCCGGCGCAGCAGGTGCTGGCCGACCAGCGCATCGAGCTCGAGACGGGCGACTACCTGTCGCTGTGGCCGCACCGTCACGCGACCGACGGCTTCTTCGCCGCGGTGCTCGAGCGCCGCGCCGCGCAGTAACGACTGCCCGGACGGACGATGGAGAATTTGCAGAGCCGCCTGCTGTCGCACCGGCTGGAATCGGTGATTCGCGATTTCCACCAGCCGGTGATGATCTGGCAGGCGGCGATCCTCATCGGTGCGCTGTGTTTCGCGTGGGTGGCGGCGCGCTTCGTGCACGGCCGGATCGATGCACGGCGCCGGGCGGCCGGGCGTGCGCCCGGCGCGGGCGCGCAAAGCCTGAAACGTGCGTTGTTTCCGCTGTTCGGCAGCGTGTTCGTCGGCGGCGCGCAGCTCGCGTTCGACCCGTTCATGTCGACGTCGCTGCTGTCGCTCGCGCTCGTGCCGCTGTTCGGCATCGGGCTGATCTACGTGCTGTTCTTCTTCGCGCGGCGCGTGTTCGCGCGCGACGGCCACACGCACGCGTGGCTGTCGATCGTCGAGAAGATCGTGTCGACCGTCGTGTGGGCCGCGATGGTGATGACCGTGCTCGGTATCCAGCGCGACGTGCTGGGTTGGCTCGACAGCGTGCAGTTCCGGGTCGCGACCGCGCACCTCACGCTGCTGTCGGTGATCTCCGGCGCGCTGTGGGTGTGCGTGACGCTGATGGTCGCGATGTGGCTCGGCTCGGTGCTCGAGGATCGCCTGTCGCGCGCGAGCACGCTCGACGCGAATCTGAAGGTCGTGCTGTCGCGGGTCGGCCGTGCGCTGCTCGTGTTCGCGGCGATCCTGATCGGGCTGTCGCTGGTCGGCATCGACGTGACGGTGCTCGGCGTGTTCGGCGGCGCGGTGGGCGTCGGCCTCGGATTCGGGCTGCAGAAGATCGCCAGCAACTACGTGTCGGGTTTCATCATCCTGCTCGACCGCTCGCTGCGGCTCGGCGATGCGATCAGCGTCGGCGGGCTGCAGGGCGTCGTCACGCAGATCCGCACGCGCTACACGGTCGTGCGCGGCCTCGACGGCAACGAGACGCTGATCCCGAACGAGAAGCTGATCACCGACGTCGTGCAGAACCAGTCGTCATACCTGACGCGCGGCTACGCGAAAGTCGCGGTGCAGGTCGCGTACACGAGCGACGTGGAGCAGGCACTCGCGTTGCTCGCCGACGCCGCGAAGGACGTGCCGCGCGTGCTGGCCGAGCCGGCGCCGACGCCGTACCTCGTGGGGTTCGGCGCGGACGGCATCGATCTGGAGCTCGGTTTCTGGATCGAGGATTCGGCGAAAGGGACATCGGGCGTGCGCTCGAGCGTGAACCGCAACATCTGGCGGCTGTTCAGCGAGCACGGGATCTCGATTCCGTTTCCGCAGCGCGAAGTGCGCGTGGTCGGGCTGCCGGACGGCTTTCCCGCGGCGGCGGGCGTGGCGGCCGGGCTCGATCCGGCGCTTGCCAATGGTGCGCTGGACGGGCGCGCGCCGGCGGCGTAGCGGCCACGGGCGGTCAATCATACCGATTCCGCGGTCGAAACCGGATCGCGGGCCTTTCCCAGTCCGGACATGGACCGCGCGGATTGCGTCAGGGCAAGAAAATATTCATTTTTTACAAAGACTTGGAACGGTTGAAGTAAAATTCTGGTCTACACGCGGTATGCTTTCATTCTTCTGACGCCGGTGCGGCGTCGCTCTCATCACAGGTAACTGCCTTGTTGAATTCCCTGCTCGATTTTCTTTCCCACGGGCTCCTGCGTTTTTCGTGGTGGCAGGTCGCGTTGTTCGCGCTCGCCGTCACGCACGTCACGATCATCGGCGTGACCGTCTACCTGCACCGCTGCCAGGCGCACCGCGCGCTGGAGCTGCATCCGATCGCGAGCCACTTCTTCCGTTTCTGGCTGTGGATGACCACCGGCATGCTGACTGGCCAGTGGGCCGCGATTCACCGCAAGCACCACGCGAAGTGCGAGACCGAGGAAGATCCGCACAGCCCGCAGACGCGCGGCATCTGGAAGGTGTTCCTCGAGGGCGCCGAGCTGTATCGCGCGGAAGCGAAGAACGAAGAGACGATGCGCAAGTTCAGCCACGGCACGCCGAACGACTGGCTCGAGCGCAACGTCTACTCGAAGTACCCGATTCTCGGCATCAGCATGATGATGGTGATCGACGTCGCGCTGTTCGGCGTGCTCGGCCTGACCGTGTGGGCCGTGCAGATGGTGTGGATCCCGTTCTGGGCGGCGGGCGTCGTCAACGGCTTCGGTCACTTCTGGGGCTATCGCAACTTCAACTCGGCCGACGCGAGCACGAACCTGTTCCCGTGGGGCATCGTGATCGGCGGCGAAGAGCTGCACAACAACCATCACACGTTCGCGACGTCGGCGAAGCTGTCGAACAAGTGGTACGAGTTCGACATCGGCTGGATGTACATCCGCATCATGTCGGCATTCGGTCTCGCGAAGGTGAAGAAGGTCGCGCCGACGCCGCGCCTGAACAAGCCGAAGACGGTGCTCGACCAGGAAACGCTGCAGGCCGTGCTGTCGAATCGCTACGAAGTGATGGCGCGTTACGGCAAGGCCGTGAAGCGTGCGTACCGCCAGGAGCTCGCGCACCTGAAGGAACTCGGTTCGAGCGAGAAGTACCAGTTGATGCGCGGCGCGCGCAAGTGGTTCCACAAGGACGCCGACGGCCTCGACGAGCCGCAGAAGAAGCTGCTGCCGGAAATCTTCGCGAACAGCCAGAAGCTGCATACGTACTTCCAGCTGCGTCAGGATCTCGCCGCGATCTGGGATCGTTCGACCGCGTCGCGCGAACAGCTTCTCGCGCAATTGCAGGATTGGTGCCACCGCGCAGAACAAAGCGGCATCAAGGCGCTGCAGGAATTCGCGACACGCCTGCGTCGCTACGCCTGATTCGAAATCGATTAGAATCTCAGGACGTCACAAACCCCGCGTTGGCGGGGTTTTTTCATTTGGGCCGCCGGTTTTTGACGGATCGGCAGCACCGGGATTGGTATGAGGCTTGGGGCCGGTGTAAGTGTTGAAGCATTCACTCCGGCCGACTGCTATGCATGGGACCCAAGTAAGCGCTGAAGCGCTAACTTGGGTCGACAGGAGATATGGAGATGCAATCGACGATCAAACCCGTCGAGTACGACCGGCCCGTCGCAGCAGGGACCGTGTGCGGCGTCGGACAGGCATGGGCCAAGGTGCCCGACGCGCCGTCCGCCGAGGAGCGCGCTGCGCTGAAGGCACGCATCAAGGCGCTGCTCGCCCGTGAAAAGGCCGTGCTCGTCGCCCACTACTACGTGGATGCGGAACTGCAGGAACTGGCCGACGAAACGGGCGGCTGCGTGGCCGATTCGCTCGAAATGGCCCGCTTCGGCCGCGATCACGACGCGCAGACACTGGTCGTTGCCGGCGTGCGCTTCATGGGCGAAACCGCGAAGATCCTGAGCCCGAACAAACGGATCCTGATGCCCGATCTCGACGCGACCTGTTCGCTCGACCTCGGCTGCCCGGTCGACGAATTCTCGGCGTTCTGCGATGCGCATCCGGACCGTACCGTCGTCGTCTACGCGAACACCAGCGCGGCCGTGAAGGCGCGCGCGGACTGGATGGTCACGTCGTCGATCGGTCTCGAGATCGTGGCGGACCTGCATGCACGCGGCGAAAAGATCATCTGGGCGCCGGACCGTCATCTCGGCAGCTATATCCAGAAGAAGACCGGCGCGGACATGCTGCTGTGGCAGGGCTCGTGTCTCGTCCACGACGAATTCAAGGGCATCGAGCTCGACCTGCTGCGCGCCGAATATCCGGACGCGAAGGTGCTCGTCCACCCCGAGTCGCCGGAAAACGTCGTCGCGCAGGCCGATGTCGTCGGTTCGACCACGCAATTGATCGACGCGGCCGTCAAGTTCGATGCGAAGCGCTTCATCGTCGCGACGGATCTCGGCATCCTGCACAAGATGCAGCTGGCCGCGCCCGGCAAGACCTTCATTGCCGCGCCGACGGCCGGCAACAGCGCGACCTGCAAGAGCTGCGCGCACTGCCCGTGGATGGCGATGAACGGCCTCGCGAACCTCGCCGACGTGCTCGAACGCGGTCACAACGAGATCTTCGTCGATCCCGCGATCGGCGAGCGTGCGCGTTTGCCGATCGACCGGATGCTCGAATTCGCGGCTGCGCACAAGAAGCGCGTGCAGGCGAGCGGCGATCTGCAGCGCGACCAGTCGCTGTTCGCGAACGTGGGGGCGGCATGAGCAACGCCGTATCCCCGCTGTTCGAAGCCGTCCGCGCCCAATACGGCGCGGCATTCGACGAAGCGATCGCGCGTAACGTGGCCGACGCGATCGCCGAAGACGTCGGCACCGGCGACCAGACCGGGCGGCTCGTGCCGGCCGGCGAGCGGCGCCGTGCGCGGATCATCGTGCGCGAGGAAGCCGTGCTGTGCGGCGTACCGTGGTTCGAGGGCGTGATCGCCCGGATCGATCCGTCGATCGTCGTGCAATGGCGCTATCGCGAAGGCGACCGGATGACGGCTGATTCGACCGTCTGCGAACTCGAAGGGCCCGCTCGTGCGCTGCTGACGGCCGAGCGCAACGGGCTGAACTTCCTGCAACTGCTGTCGGGTGTCGCGACGGCGACGCGCCGTTACGTCGAGCGCGTCGAAGGCACGCGCGCGAAGATCCTCGATACGCGCAAGACGCTGCCGGGGCTGCGGCTCGCGCAGAAGTACGCAGTGCGCGTAGGCGGCGGCGAGAACCAGCGGCTCGCGCTGTACGACGGCATCCTGATCAAGGAGAACCACATCGCGGCGGCAGGCGGTGTCGGCGAGGCGCTCGATGCGGCGTTCGCGCTGGAGTCGGGTGTGCCGGTGCAGGTCGAAGTCGAGACGCTCGCGCAGCTCGATACGGCGCTCGCGCATCGCGCGCAGTCGGTGCTGCTCGACAACTTCACGCTCGGCATGATGCGCGAAGCGGTGCGCGTGGCGGAGGGCAAGGCCGTGCTCGAAGTCTCCGGCGGCGTCAATTTCGATACGGTGCGTGCGTTCGCGGAGACGGGCGTCGATCGGATCTCGATCGGCGCGCTGACGAAGGACGTGCGGGCGACCGACTATTCGATGCGAATCGTCGACTGACCGAACGTCATCCGATCAGACAAAAAGCCGTTGGCGCGCAAACGCCAACGGCTTTTTTCTTGTGCTGCGGCCGCCGCCGGGCAGGGCGGCGCGCCGCTCAGCGGCGCACGCGCGGCGTGAGCACGCTCGGCAACGCCTTCGGCAGCGTATGCGGCCAGTCGCGGCTGTAGTGCAACCCGCGGCTTTCTCGACGGGAGTGCGCACTCTTGACGATCAGCGTGGCCACGTCGACCAGGTTGCGCAGTTCGAGCAGATCGCGTGTCACGCGGAAGTTCGCGTAGTACTCGTGGATCTCGTCGCGCAGCAGCGACAGGCGATGTTTCGCGCGTTCGAGGCGCTTGTCGGTGCGCACGATGCCGACATAGTTCCACATCAGGCGGCGCAGTTCGTCCCAGTTGTGTGCGACGACGACTTCCTCGTCCGCATCCGACACACGGCTTTCGTCCCACGCGGGCAGCGTGGCCGGCGTGTCGGCGTCGAAGCCGGCCGCCTCGATCGCCTCGGCTGCCGCGCGGCCGATCACGAGACATTCGAGCAGCGAGTTGCTCGCGAGCCGGTTCGCGCCGTGCAGCCCCGTGTACGACGTTTCGCCGACCGCATACAGGCCGGCGAGATCGGTGCGCCCTGCGAGATCGGTGACGACGCCGCCGCACGTATAGTGCGCGGCCGGCACGACGGGAATCGGCTGTTTCGCGATGTCGATGCCGAATTCGAGGCAGCGCGCATAAATCATCGGGAAGTGTTCGCGCAGGAACGCTTCCGGCTGATGGCTGATGTCGAGATACACGCAGTCGATCCCGCGCTTCTTGATCTCGAAGTCGATCGCGCGCGCGACGATGTCGCGCGGCGCGAGCTCCGCGCGCGGATCGTGCGAGGGCATGAAGCGGGTGCCGTCGGGCAGCTTCAGCAGGCCGCCTTCGCCGCGCACGGCCTCCGAAATCAGGAACGACTTCGCATACGGATGGAACAGGCAGGTCGGGTGGAACTGGATGAATTCCATGTTCGACACGCGGCAGCCCGCCCGCCATGCCATCGCGATGCCGTCGCCGGTCGCGGTGTCGGGGTTCGTCGTGTACAGGTAGACCTTGCCGGCGCCGCCGGTGGCGAGCACGGTGTGCGGCGCCTCGATCGTGATCGTGCGGTCGTTGTCGACGTCGAGCGCATACAGGCCGTGACAGCGGCGGCCGGGCAGGCCGAGCCGGTCGGACGTGATCAGGTCGATCGCATGGTGGTTTTCGAAGAACGTGATGTTCGGATGCTGGCGCGCCCGCTCCGACAGCGTCGCGAGCACCGCATGGCCGGTCGCATCGGCCGCATGGATGATCCGCCGGTGGCTGTGGCCGCCTTCGCGCGTCAGGTGAAAGCCGAGTTCGGCCGCGTCGTCCTTCGTGAACGGGACGCCTTGCGAGATCAGCCATTCGATGGCTTCGCGGCCGTGCTCGACGATGTAGCGCGTCGCGCCTTCGTCGCACAGGCCGCCACCGGCGACCAGCGTGTCGTCGACGTGGTTCTCGATGCTGTCCGCCGAGTCGAGGACCGCCGCGATGCCGCCCTGAGCGTTATCGCTCGCCCCCTCCATCATCGAACGTTTCGCGATCAGTGCGACACGTCGCGTGCTGGCCAGGTTGAGTGCGACCGACAGCCCTGCCAGGCCGCTGCCGACGATCGCCACGTCGAATTTCATGCTGCATCTCCATCGTTACGCTTTTGATCTTGTGCGTTCCGGCGACCGTGGCCGCGGAAGGGGAGAGCATACCGCGTCGGGCTCGAGCGTGCGCGCAAAACACGCGCAAAACAAAAAGCCCCGCATGTGCGGGGCTTTTCGGTCGCCGTCAGGCTGGCAGAAACCGGAGATTACTTGATCTTGGTTTCTTTGTATTCCACATGCTTGCGGACGACGGGATCGAACTTCTTGATCGCCATCTTTTCCGGCATGTTGCGCTTGTTCTTCGTGGTCGTGTAGAAGTGACCCGTACCAGCGGTCGACTCAAGCTTGATCTTGTCGCGGGCGCCTTTTGCCATGATTGTGCTCCTTGGGCTTAGGCTTCGCCGCGTGCGCGCAGGTCAGCGAGCACGGAATCGATGCCGTTCTTGTCGATCAGGCGCAGGCCGGCGTTCGAGACGCGCAGGCGCACCCAGCGGTTTTCGCTCTCAACCCAGAACCGGCGGTTTTGCAGGTTCGGGAGGAAGCGGCGCTTCGTCTTGTTGTTGGCGTGGGAAACGTTGTTGCCGCTCATCGGCGCTTTCCCAGTTACTTGGCATACGCGTGCCATGAGAGCACTCCTAATACGCTAAATTCGGGGTTCGATCGCCGGTGAAGGTTCCATCGCACCGCCACGTGATCCATGGCTGCACTCAGAACGCCGTAGCCCTTACAGACAAGGCCCTTCGATGGCTAGAACTGGTTGGAAAAAAGACAGACGACGATTCTAGCAGAAAAAGTTCAGAAAAATCAAACCTAATTTCGCTTCGTCGTTGCGGCGCCCTGGGATGGGCCGCCGCGCCACAGTCTACAGCCAACCGGCCCGCGCGAACGAGAAAGTATCGCTGACGCCGACGACGACATGATCGAGCAACCGCACGTCGACGAGTTCGAGCGCGTCCTTCAGCACGCGGGTCAGGCGGCGGTCTTCCGCGCTCGGCTGCACCGCGCCCGACGGATGGTTGTGCGCGACGATCAGCGCCGCGGCGTTGTGTTTCATCGCGCGGCGCACGATCTCGCGCGGATAGACGGCCATGCGCGTGAGCGAGCCGCGCGCGATTTCCTCCATGTCGATCAGGCGATTGCGCGCGTCCAGATAGACCGCGATGAACACTTCGTACTGGCGCGTGCCGATCTTCAGTCGCAAACAATCCTCGACGGCACCCGGCGAGTCGATCTGCATCCGTTCTTCCGCCTTCTCCACCAGCATGCGCCGCGCGATCTCGGTGACCGCGACGAGCCGCGCGGAGCGTGCGGGGCCGATGCCGGGGTGCGCCTCGAAATCGTCGGCGGTCGCTTCGAGCAGCCCGTGCAGCGTGCCGAACTGATCGACCAGTGCGCGGGCGGTGACGAATACATCGTGACCGGGCTTGCCGGTGCCGAGCAGCAGCGCGATCAGCTCGTCGTCGGTCAGCGCGGCCGGCCCGCGTTCCAGCAACCGTTCGCGCGGCCGCTCGGGCCGCCAGTCGCCCGGACGGCGCCTGCGCCGGTTGATCGGGATGACGCGGCCGGGCGGATCGGCCGGCGTATCAGGGGTGTCGCGGCATTCGGCCGACGGCAGGATGGGGCAGGGAGACAGCATGGTCGGAACTCCATTGGCGGCGTGCGGCGTGCGCAACGTCGTCGCACTTTCCGCCTTGCACGCTCAGGTGACTTACAATATTGGCTTTGCGCCGGGCCATTCGGCCGTAGCGGGCGCCGACTGAACGAGTAATTCATGAGCCTCATCGATCTATCCGAAGTGAAGCCCGGTTCCCACGTCACGTTGCATTACCGGCTGGCACTGGCCGACGGCGCCGACATCGTCAACACCTTCTCGGACAAGCCGGCCACGCTGTTGCTGGGCGCGGGGCAACTGGCGCCGTCGCTGGAACAGATTCTGCTCGGGCTCAGGGTCGGCGACCATTCGACTTTTCAGCTAGCCCCCGATCAGGGGTTCGGCCCCCGCAATCCGGACATGCTCCAGCGCGTGACGCTGTCGACGCTGCGCGAGAACGGGATGGTCGGCGACGATTTCACGCCGGGCGAACTCATCGAGTTCAATGCGCCGGATGGCGGTCGCTACGCGGGGGTGCTGAAGGAAGTCAGCGAGACTTCCGCGCTGTTCGACTTCAATCATCCGCTCGCGGGCCAGGCGCTCACGTTCGAAGTGAAAATCATCGGAATCCTGTAATCATGAGTACCACCGATACGCTGTCCGGGCAGACCGTCGCCGCCGACGCCGAAATCCTGCTGGCCCAGCCGCGCGGTTTCTGCGCGGGCGTCGACCGCGCGATCGAGATCGTCGAGCGCGCCATCGCGATGCACGGTGCGCCGATCTACGTGCGTCACGAAATCGTCCACAACAAGTACGTGGTCGAGGATCTGAAGAAGAAGGGCGCGATCTTCGTCGAGGAGCTCGAGGAAGTGCCGGCCGGCAACACCGTGATCTTCAGTGCGCACGGCGTGTCGAAAGCCGTGCGCGACGAGGCCGACGTGCGCGGGCTGCGCATTTACGACGCAACCTGCCCGCTCGTCACGAAGGTGCACGTCGAAGTGGCGAAAATGCGCCAGGACGGTGTCGACATCGTCATGATCGGGCACAAGGGCCATCCCGAAGTCGAAGGCACGATGGGCCAGGTGGAGCGCGGCATGCACCTCGTCGAAAGCGTCGAGGACGTGCAGAAGCTCGAGCTCGCCGATCCCGAACGCATCGCGCTCGTCACGCAGACGACGCTGTCCGTCGACGACGCGGCCGAGATCATCGGCGCGCTGAAGGCGAAGTATCCGAAGATCCGCGAGCCGAAGAAGCAGGACATCTGCTACGCGACGCAGAACCGCCAGGACGCGGTGAAGTTCATGGCGCCGCAATGCGACGTCGTGATCGTGGTCGGTAGTCCGAACAGCTCGAACTCGAGCCGGCTGCGCGAAGTGGCCGAAAAGCGCGGCGTGGCCGCGTACATGGTCGATGCACCGGACCAGATCGATCCGGCATGGGTCGCCGGCAAGCGCCGCATCGGCGTGACGGCCGGCGCGTCGGCGCCCGAGGTGCTCGCCCAGGCCGTGATCGCGCGGCTGCGCGAACTCGGTGTGCGCAACGTCCGCGCACTCGACGGCATCGAGGAAAACGTGTCGTTTCCGCTGCCGCGCGGGTTGAACCTGCCGCCCGCCGCCTGATTGCCGCATCGCACTCCGCGGAACACCGAAGCGCGCCCTCCCGGCGCGCTTTTTTTGTGCCTCGAAATTCAAATCGCAACCATTATTCCCGGTCATGGTGCAACCCGGTTGCTCCGGCTGCGCCCAATCGCGTCTCAAAATTGGTTGCAATGCAGGAAAACCCCATCGAATCAGGAATATTGGCGTCCTATAAATGGAGTTACAATGCGCCCGTTTTCAAGCCGGAATGGCTTTGAAATCGGGATTTGGCAAGGCGCGGGAGACCATTCAATGCATGTGAAGTTGGCTTACGCCGTGTCCGTCGCCGCGCCGGTTGCAATGCTTGCCGGCTGCAGCAAAAAGAGCGACGGCGAGGCGGGCAGGGAGGCCGCGGGGGGCGCGGCACCATCGGCCGGCGACGTGCGCGTCGCCGGAGCCGGACGTGCGGCGCCATCGGCGCGCCGTATCGCGCAACTGGGCAGGGACAAGGAAAACGGGGCACGTTTGACGAGTTTGGCGATCGAGGAAATCCACGTGCCCGGCCCGACGATCGGGCCGGCAGCGGGTATGCCGGCTGCGTCGCGGCCAGCCGCCGATCGACGGATGCCGGACGCTCACGGCCAGGCCGGCAGCGTGCCGAGGCCACTGTCCCCCCTTCAATTCGATTCGACGAAACAGCGCGCCGCCGCGACCGACCGTGTCGCGACGCGCAGTCTGGTTCGTACGATGGATTCCGATGCAGTCCTGACGAAAGTCGGGCGCGGCTGTCGCAACGCCCTCGCCGGCGACGCGACGCGGAATCCGATCCGTCCTGGCGCGATGCTTGCATGGCACTGGACGGGCCAAGGCACGGATGCCGGGAAACCGGACGACGGCCGTCTCGGCATGCAGCCCCACGACTTCAAGGAGGCCACGAACACCGTCCTCGATGTCGTGACGATTTAGCGACGGGACTCATGACGGCACCGGAACAGTGCGGTGCCGTTTTTGTATCCGCTCCGGCGGCAGGTCCGGCCGTACAGGCCGGGCGGCGCGCGCCGGAACGATCCACCCTTACCGGTATCGACTAGTACCCGCAGTGTCGCCGAGAAGGCGCGATTCCTCGCTTACCCGCGGGGCGCAACGTCCTCCGGCAGCACGGGCCAAGGAGCTTTAAATGGATATTTTCGTCCAGCAGGTTCTCAACGGGCTGGTGCTCGGCAGTGTGTACGCCATCATCGCGTTGGGATACACGATGGTGTACGGCATTCTCGGCATCATCAACTTCGCGCACGGCGACGTGCTGATGATCGGCGCGATGGTCGCGCTGTCGGCCATCACCGTGCTGCAGAACCACTTTCCCGGACTCGGCAACGTCGCGACGCTGACGATCGGCCTGGGCATCGCCGCGGTCGTCTGTGCGTTCGTCGGCTTCACCATCGAACGCGTCGCATACCGGCCGCTGCGCCGCGCGCCGCGTCTCGCCCCGCTGATCACCGCGATCGGCGTGTCGATCCTGCTGCAGACCGCTGCGATGATCATCTGGTCGCGCAACCCGCTGCCGTTCCCGCAGTTGCTGCCGACCGACCCGATCAACGTGATCAAGGCCACCGACACGACCCCCGGCGCCGTGATCTCGGTCACTGAAATCGTGATCATCGCGGTCGCGTTCATCGTGATGGGCGGCCTGCTGCTGCTCGTGCACAAGACCAAGCTCGGCCGCGCGATGCGCGCGATCGCCGAAAGCCCGAACACGGCGAGCCTGATGGGCGTGAATCCGAACTTCGTGATCTCCGCGACGTTCATGATCGGCTCCGCGCTCGCCGCGCTGGCCGGCGTGATGATCGCGTCCGAATACGGCAACGTGCACTTCTACATGGGCTTCATCCCCGGCATGAAGGCGTTCACCGCGGCGGTGCTCGGCGGGATCGGCAACCTGGGCGGCGCGATGGTCGGCGGCGTGCTGCTCGGCCTGATCGAGCAGCTCGGGGCCGGCTACATCGGCAACCTCACGGGCGGCGTATTCGGCAGTAACTACCAGGACGTGTTCGCCTTCGTCGTGCTGATCATCGTGCTGGTGTTCCGCCCGTCGGGCCTGCTGGGCGAACGGGTCGCGGACCGCGCGTAACGGAAGGGGAGCAAACAACATGACATCCATTCAACCGATCGAATCGTCGACGTCGCTGGTCGAAGAGCGCAATACCGCCAAGACCGTCGTCATCGGCATCCTGACCGCCGCGTTCGTGATCGCCGCGCCGATCATCATCGGCTCGGCCGGCGGCAACTACTGGGTCCGCGTGCTCGACTTCGCGATGCTGTACGTGATGCTCGCGCTGGGCCTGAACGTGGTGGTCGGCTTTGCCGGCCTGCTCGACCTCGGCTACATCGCGTTCTACGCGGTGGGCGCCTACACGGCGGCGCTCCTGAGCTCGCCGCACCTGACCTCGCAGTTCGAGTGGATCGCGGCGCTCGCGCCGAACGGGCTGCACGTGCCGTTCCTGCTGATCGTGCCGATCGCGATGGCGCTGGCGGCGACCTTCGGGATACTGCTCGGCGCGCCGACGCTGCGCCTGCGCGGCGACTACCTGGCGATCGTCACGCTCGGCTTCGGTGAAATCGTCCGGATCTTCATGAACAACCTCGACCGTCCGGTGAACATCACCAACGGCCCGAAGGGGATCACGGGCATCGATCCGGTGCACGTCGGCGGCTTCAACCTGTCGCAGACGCATACGCTGTTCGGCTTCCAGCTGCCGTCGGTGTACATGTACTACTACCTGTTCGTGCTCTGCTCGCTGCTGGTGATCTGGGTGTGTACGCGCCTGCAGCACTCGCGTATCGGCCGCGCATGGGCCGCGATCCGCGAAGACGAGATCGCCGCGAAGGCGATGGGCATCAACACCCGTAACGTGAAGCTGCTCGCGTTCGCGATGGGCGCGTCGTTCGGCGGCCTGTCGGGCTCGATGTTCGGTGCGTTCCAGGGCTTCGTGTCGCCCGAGTCGTTCACGTTCTGGGAATCGATCGTCGTGCTCGCCTGCGTGGTGCTCGGCGGCATGGGCCACATCCCGGGCGTGATCCTGGGCGCGGTGCTGCTCGCGATCTTCCCGGAATTCCTGCGCTCGACGATGAGCCCGCTGCAGCACGCGCTGTTCGGTCATGACATCGTCGATACCGAAGTGATCCGTCAGGCGCTGTACGGCCTCGCGATGGTGATCATCATGCTGTACCGCTCGGAAGGCCTGTGGCCCGCGCCGAAGCATGAGGACAAGATCGCGAAACTGGCGAAGCGCAACAGCAAGAAGCCGGTGCGCGCTTAACCTACGGACAAGGGGATACACACATGAGCGACAAGCAAATCCGACTGTCCGTCTCGGGCGTGAACAAGCGTTTCGGCGGGCTGCAGGCGCTGTCCGACGTCGGCCTGCAGATCCGCGAAGGCGAGATCTACGGTCTGATCGGCCCGAACGGCGCCGGCAAGACGACGTTCTTCAACGTGATCACGGGCCTCTACACGCCCGACTCCGGCGACTTCAAGCTGGACGGCACGAACTACACGCCGACGGCCGTGCACCAGGTGGCCAAGGCCGGCATCGCGCGCACGTTCCAGAACATCCGCCTGTTCGGCGGGATGACGGCGCTCGAGAACGTGATGGTGGGCCGCCACGTGCGCACCAAGCACGGGCTGCTCGGCGCGGTGTTCCAGACGCCGGCCGAACGCCAGGAAGAGCGCGAGATCAAGGAACGCGCGATCGAGCTGCTCGAATACGTCGGCGTGCTGCAGTATGCGGACTACACGTCGCGCAACCTGTCGTACGGTCACCAGCGTCGGCTGGAAATCGCCCGGGCCCTCGCGACCGACCCGAAGCTGCTCGCGCTCGACGAGCCGGCGGCCGGGATGAACGCGACCGAGAAGGTGGAACTCACGCGCCTGCTCGACAAGATCCGCTCGGACGGCCGCACGATTCTCCTGATCGAGCACGACGTGAAGCTCGTGATGGGGCTGTGCAACCGGATGACGGTGCTCGATTACGGCAAGGTGATCGCCGAAGGTCTGCCGCAGGACGTGCAGAAGAATCCGAAGGTGATTGAGGCATATCTCGGCGCAGGGGTGCACTGATGGCAGCGGCAATGTTGAAAATCAAGGGCTTGCAGGTCAACTACGGCGGCATTCAGGCCGTCAAGGGCGTTGACATGGAAGTCCGTCAGGGCGAGCTCGTGACGCTGATCGGTGCGAACGGCGCCGGCAAGACCACGACGATGAAGGCGATCACTGGCCTGAAGCCGTATTCGGCCGGGGACATCGAGTACGAAGGCAAGTCGATCAAGGGCATCCCGTCGCACGAGCTGCTCAAGCGCGGCCTCGCGATGGTGCCGGAAGGCCGCGGGATCTTCGCGCGCATGTCGATCATCGAGAACATGCAGATGGGCGCGTACCTGCGCAACGACAACGAGCAGATCAAGAAGGACGTCGACCGGATGTTCGGCTTCTTCCCGCGCCTGAAGGAACGGGCGACGCAGCTCGCGGGCACGCTGTCGGGCGGCGAGCAGCAGATGCTGGCGATGTCGCGCGCGATCCTGTCCAAGCCGAAGCTGCTGCTGCTCGACGAGCCGTCGATGGGGCTGTCGCCGATCATGGTCGAGAAGATCTTCGAAGTGGTTCGGGAGATCTCGAAGGAGGGCATCACGGTGCTGCTGGTCGAGCAGAACGCACGCCTCGCGCTGCAGGCGGCCGACCGCGGCTACGTGATGGATTCGGGCACGGTCACGATGGAAGGCGACGCGAAGCAGATGCTCGACGATCCGAAGGTGCGCGCCGCGTATCTGGGCGAGTAAGCGATCGAACGAACGGGCCCGGTTGCGCAAGTCGCGCCCGGGCTGTCGAAAAGCCGTCACGGCAGAAACCGTGACGGCTTTTTTTCGTCTTGGGCGATCGCGTCGAACTCTGCGCGCAAAGGCGACTCCATTCGACTGTTGGGTCGTGCACGCGGCTGGCCGTCGGCAAACCGACACACGGGCCGCGTAGCATCGATGACCCATCGGGACACGGAGAACACGCATGAGTCTGGACTACGGTTTCGTGAAGGCGAAGGTGACGTCGGTGGCGAGGCTGAAGGGCTCGCCGCACGGCCGCGAGATCCAGTATCACGTTCACCTGACGCTGGCGCTGCCGGCGGGCGACTGGGACGTCGCGATCAACGTCGGCACCAGCGATGCGGACGATTTGCTGAACTACAAGCTCGTCTACGATTTCCACCATCCGGTCACGGCGACGCTCGCCGCCGCGGCCGAGGGCTATACCGATCTGACGGGGCGGGCCGCGCTGCCCGCGCTCGACTATCTGCGCAGCGACATCCTGAACGAGACGGGCGCGTGGCGTGCGAGCGCGGTGATGGACGGCACCGAGCATCCGGAGCCGATCCCGTCGCTGCTGCGGCTCGTGAACGCCGCGCAGTCGCAGGGCCTCGACGTCGTCGTGTTCGGCCGCACCTATGCGCAAGGCAACGGCATCCACGACACGCACATGAACCAGGGATCGACGGGCCCGAACTACCTGCATCGCGCGGGTGACGACCACAACGACCACAACGACGTCTGGCAGGACGGCGCGCTGCTCGTGCGTGTGAGCGACACGCAATGGGCCGCGTATTTCGCGGCGTTCGAGCAGCAGGCCGTGCCGACCGACGCGCTCGGCAATCCGCTGCCGGGCGCGGGGCCGATCACGCGCTGAGCCGTACTGCTACGAGCGGCCGTGTTACGCGGCCGACAGCGTCTTGCCGAACGAGATGCGTTCCTCGACGCGATAGCCGAGCGCCGCATAGAAGCGGCATGCGTCGTCGTTGCCGGGCAGCACCTGCAGGTTGATCTTCAGGCAGCCGAGCGCGGCGAGCGCGCGTTCCGCATGCGCGATCAGTGCGCGGCCGATGCCGAGCCGGCGCGCGTCGTTGGCGACGCCGAACGAGTAGAGCCAGCCGCGATGTCCGTCGAAACCGGCCATCAGCGTGCCGACGACGCGCGCGCCGCTGGTCGCGACGAAGAACAGTTCCGGCTGCGTCGCGAGCTTCAGCTCGATCGATCGCAGCGGATCGCGGTGCGGCGGCGCACCGGCTTCGTCGTACTGCGGGAACGCGTCGCGCCATACCGCGAGCACGGCATCGGTGTCGGCGCGTTCGAACGGGCGGATAGCGACAGCATCGGCGGCGGCATCCATCGCGACGGTCTCCTTACAGCGTGTCGAGGATCGACCGCAGCATCGCCATCATCTGGTCGATTTCTTCGGTCGTCACGTTCAGGGCAGGCATGAAGCGCAGCAGGTTCGGCCGTGCGGCGTTCAGCAGCAGGCCGTCGGGCTGCATGTCGCGCGCCTTCTCGACGATCTGCGGGCCGATGTCCTTGCCGAGCAGCAGCGCGCGCAGCAGGCCTTCGCCGCGTTCGCCCTCGAAGCCGCGTTCCTCCGACAGCTCGAGCAGCTTGCGCTTCAGATACTCGCTGCGCGCACGCACGCCTTCGAGGAAGCCGGGTGCGACGAGCTGCGAGATCACCGAATAGCCGACCGCCGTCATCAGCGGGTTGCCGTTGTACGTACCGCCCTGATCGCCGGCCTCGAACACCGCGACGTCGGCTTTGGACAGCAGCGCGCCGAGCGGTGCGCCGCCGCCGATGCCCTTCGCGAGCGTCATGACGTCCGGCTCGATGCCGGACAGCTCGTACGCGAACAGCGTGCCCGCGCGGCCGCAGCCGCTCTGCACTTCGTCGACGATCAGCAGCAGGTTGTGCTGCTTCGTCAGCGCGCGCAGCGCCTGCATGAATTCACGCGTGGCCGGGATCACGCCGCCTTCGCCCTGGATCGGCTCGAGCATCACCGCGACGGTCTTGTCGGTGATCAGCTTCTCGACCGACTCGATGTTGTTCAGCTCGGCTTTCGGGAAGCCCGGCACCTGCGGCGCGTAGATCGTGTCCCAGCCCGGCTTGCCGCTGGCCGACATCGTCGCGAGCGTGCGGCCGTGGAAGCTGTGGTCGAACGTGATGATCTCGTATGCGCCGTTCTTGAACTTGCGGCCCCACTTGCGCGCGAGCTTGATCGCGCCTTCGTTCGCCTCGGCGCCGCTGTTCGTGAAGAACACCTTGTCGAACACGCTGTGCTGCGTGAGCAGGCCCGCGAGCTTCGCCATCGGCTCGTTGTAGAACGCCGGCGACGGGTTCAGCAGCTTCTCGGCCTGCGTCTTCAGCGCTTCGACGATACCGTCGTTGCAGTGGCCCAGGCTGTTGACGGCCCAGCCCTGGATGAAGTCCAGATAGCGCTTGCCCGTGTGATCGTAGAGCCACGAACCCTTGCCGTGCGTAAACACGATGTCGGGGCGGTTCGTGATGTACATCAGCGAGTCGATCGGATAATCGTTCAGGGGCATGGCAGCAGACTCCAGCGGGTGTTGAAAGGGAAACGGGCAATAAAAAAGCCACGGAAGGCCGTGGCTGGTGGGTCGAACAGCTTGTGCGTAACCGGTGAAGCGGAGGAGGGTTACGCGCGAGTCCGTGACGAGCCGGCGGCATCCGGGCGGAGCGGCGAGCGGCGACGTCGGAGAGCGGACAGGAAGCGGTTCATGTGCGCAAGCATAAGGCATCCCGCGCCCCACTGTAAACCGCCGCGATGCCACGGATGTGACACGGCGGCGCGCAGCGGGAGCGCGGCGCGCCCGGTGCTCAGACCGGATGCGCGAGATCGGCGGCGCTCGTGAACGAGTCCGCGTAGAACTCGTCGGCCGGCAGCGCGTGGTGCTGCGTGAAGTCGCGCTGCGCGGATTCGACCATCACCGGCGCGCCGCACGCGTACACCTGGTGGCCGGACAGATCGGGCAGGTCCTCGATCACCGCGCGATGGACGAAGCCGGTGCGGCCCGTCCACTGGTCGGCGTCGTCCGGCTCGGAGAGCACCGGCACGTACTTGAAGTTCGGGATCTCGCGCGCCCACTGCTCGGCGAGCTCGGCGAGGTAGATGTCCTTCTTGCGGCGCGCGCCCCAGTAGAGCGTCATCGGGCGGGTGATGCCCGAATGCTTCACGTGCTCGATGATCGCCTTGATCGGCGCGAAGCCGGTGCCCGACGCGAGCAGCACGATCGGCTTGTCGGAATCCTCGCGCAGGAAGAACGTGCCGAGCGGGCCTTCGAAGCGCAGGATGTCGCGCTCCTTCATCGCACCGAACACGTGGTCGGTGAACTTGCCGCCCGGCATGTGGCGGATGTGCAGTTCGATCGGGCCTTCCTCGTGCGGCGCATTCGCCATCGAGTAGCTGCGGCGCGAGCCGTCCTTCAGAATGAATTCGACGTACTGGCCCGCGAGGTACTGCAGGCGTTCGTTGGCGGGCAACTGCAGCTTCACGACCATCACGTCGTCCGCCTTGCGTTCGAGCGCGGCGATCCGGCACGGCAGCTTCTTCACCTGCACGCCGTCGACGCCGGCGATCTCGCGCACGTCGATCTCGAGATCGCATTGGGCCTTCGAGCAACACAGTAGCGCGAGGCCGCGCGTACGTTCGTCGTTGGACAGCGCCGACGCGGCATGCGGGCCCTGTTCGATCTGGCCCGATACGATCTGGCCCTTGCACGAGCCGCACGCGCCGTTCTTGCAGCCGTACGGCAGATGGACGTTCTGGCGCAGCGCGGCCGCCAGCACGGTTTCGTCCGACTCGACCTGGAATTGCCGGCCGCTTTGCTTGAGAGTGACGTTGAATGCCATAGAACCAAACTAGAACAAAATGGGGGGACCGTGCATGTCGCGCACGGCAGCTACAATGCAAAGCCGTTGCGCGTCGCGCAACGGCGGCTACTGATTTCGCAACCAACATGATCGCGACACGAATCCTGCGCCGGCCGCGCGTACTGATCGTCGGCTGCGGCAACGTCGGCATGCGCTGCGTCGCGCAATGGCGTAACGCGCGCCCCGACCTGCATATCCTCGCGCTGACGAGCCATCCGGCTCGCCGCGACGAACTGCGCGCCGCGGGCGCGACGCCGATCGTCGGCGACCTCGATCGCCGGGCGACGCTCGGCCGTCTCGCGGGCCTCGCCCGCACGATCCTGCATCTCGCGCCGCCGCCGTCCGACGGCCGTGACGACCGGCGCACGCGTGCGCTGATCGCCGCAACGTCCATGCCCGCGCGTCGGCCGGCGGCACCGCCGGCATCGGCGGTCGGCCGGCTCCGAACGCTGCGCAGCGCGGCGCGACAGGCCGGCGCGCCCGTTCGGGCAGCGCGTATTGTACCCGACGGCCTTCGCGCGCCGACGCTCGTCTACGCCAGCACGACGGGCGTCTACGGCGACTGCGGCGGCGCGCGCATCGACGAAACGCAGCCGCTGCGCCCCGCGAATCCGCGCGCGTTCCGGCGCGTGTCGGCCGAGCGGCAACTGCGTGCGGCGACGGTGCGCGGCGTGCTGTCCGCGCGCATCGTGCGCATCCCCGGCATCTACGCGGCGAACCGCCTGCCGGTCGCGCGGCTTGAGCGCGGCACGCCGGCGCTCGAGCCGGCCGACGACGTCTACACGAACCACATCCATGCGGACGATCTCGCGGCGATCCTGCGCCGGGTGGTCGAGCGCGGCAAGCCGGCGCGCGTCGTGCACGCGTCGGACGACACCGAACTGCGGATGGGAGAGTATTTCGACCGGGTCGCGCAGGTGCTCGGCCTGCCGAAGCCGCCGCGCGTGAGCCGCGCGGACGCCGAGCGCGTGCTCGAGCCGACGCTGCTGTCGTTCATGCGCGAGTCGCGGCGCCTGTCCAACATACGGCTCAAGGCCGAATTGTGCGTGACGTTGCGCTATCCGACCGTAGACGATTTCCTTCAAACGCTCGCGCCGGGCAGTGCGTCAGGTGAGCGCCGGTAACGCCTCGATCAGCAGGAAGCACAGCAGCGCCCCGATCAGCGCGCCGATCAGGTTCGGATGATATTTGTGCTTCAGATGCATCGTGGCCAGCAGGCCGCCGATCACGATGACACCGATGACCGCGAACGCGATCATCACCGACGACAGTTCGAAAGAATGGTTGACGTTCATGATGCCTCCCCCTGCATCGCTGCTCTTGCAGCTTGTGATTTCAGTATAGCGGGGGAACTTGCGGCCGAGACGCGGCCAGGCACCGAACGGTCGTGCGGATTTTCCCTTACAGGGTTTTGACCGGATTGCGCAGCGCGGCGAGGTCGGCTTCGTCGAGCCACCGCCATGCGCCGGGCGCGAGGTCGGCCGGCAGCGCGAACCCGCCGATGCTTTCGCGGTGCAGCAATTCGACGCGGTTGCTCGCCGCGGCGACCATCCGCTTGACTTGGTGGTACTTGCCTTCGAGCACGGTCAGCGCGAGTGCGTGCGTGTCGCGGGCGTCGGCGGCGACGGCCGCGATCGGCTTCGATTCGCCATGCAGTTGCACGCCGGTGCGCAGCGCGTGCAGTTGCGTGTCGTCGAGCGGGTGGCGCACGGTCGCGACGTAGGTCTTCGGCACCTTGCGCTTCGGTGACGTGTACGCGTGCACGAACTGGCCGTCGTCGGACAGCAGCAGCAGGCCGGTCGTGTCCTGGTCGAGCCGGCCCACGCATTGCACGCCGCGTGCGACGAGCGGCGCGGGCAGCAGGCTGAACACGCTCGCATGGTGCTGCGGATCGCGCGAACACTCGTAGCCCGCTGGCTTGTTGAGTGCGAGGTACGCGCGTGCATGGAACGGCCACGCCGTATCGTCGACCGAGAACACGAGGCCGTCGGTGTCGAAGGTGGCGTCCGGGTCGGTCGCGGCGGCGCCCGCGACGGCGACGCGGCCCGCTTCGATCAGGCCGCGGCACTGGCGGCGCGAGCCGAAGCCCTGGGTGTAGAGAATGCTTTCGAGATCCATAGCGCGCGCATTCTATCAAGCACCGGCGCATGGGCGGCATGAACGCGCCCGCGCTGGTAAGCTGCCGGGACGCCGCGCAGCGCGCGGCACCCGTTCATTCTTCACGGAAAGTCCATGCCTTTCGATTCATTCCCGTTCGGCCGCCACGTTGCCGCCGTCATCGCGGCCGCGACCGTTTCGTCGGCCGCGTTCGCGCATGCGCATCTCGCGAAGAGCGACCCGGCGGCGGGCGCGGCGCTGGCCGCCGCACCGGCGGCCGTCACGATCGACTTCACCGAGCCGCTGGAGCCGGCATTCAGCTCGATCGTCGTCGTCGACGGCGACGGCAAGACGGTGTCGAACGACCGCGCGCGCATCGACGCGTCGAACCGCAAGCGGATGACGGTGCCGCTCGCGGCGCTCGGCACCGGCGCGTATACGGTGAAGTGGGTGGCCGTCGCGACCGACGGGCATCGCACGCAGGGCGCGTACGGCTTCAGCGTGAAGTGACGCCACGACGGCGGCAGGCCCGTGCCAGGGTTGCCGCCCGCCTTTATCCGACAGGGAGTCTCCGCATGAATCCGACGACGCTCGACGCACTCGCCGATTTCCCCCGTCAGCTCGAAGCGCATTTCGCGGCCGTGCCCGACGGCTATGCGCGCTGGACGCCCGACGACTGGGCCGGCATCCCGAGCGAGCATTTCTCGCCGCTCGGGCAGCTCTGCCATGTGCGCGACATCGAGATCGACGGCTATCACGTGCGGCTGCGGCGCATGCTCGACGAAGACCGGCCGCTGCTCGTGTCGATCGACGGCGACGCGCTCGCGATCGAGCGGCGCTACGACGACGCGTATGCGTCCGACGTGCTCGCGGCGATCCGCGACGCACGACGCGAAACGCTGGAATGGCTGTCGCGCCTCACGCCCGCACAGTTCGAGCGTACCGGCGAGTTCGACGGCTACGGTTCGCTGACCGTGCGCGGGCTCGTCCATTACCTGTGCAGCCACGACCAGCAGCATCTGGCCGGCATGCAGTGGCTGCTCGGCAAGATCGACGCGGCGCTGTACGCGCGCTGACCTGGCCGGCGGCCGCGCCCGGCTTCAGAATCCGGCGTCGTCGTCGGTGCGGCAGACCACCTTGTGCCGCTTTGATTGGATCGGTTTTCTGGATAATCCATCCAGCCGCGGCCGGCTGACCGGCGCGTCGCGCATGCCTACACTCCTAGCTTCGTTCAACGAAAAAAGGAGTCAACCGTGGCAACTCATACGCTCGCAGACAAGGTCGTCCTGATCGCAGGCGGCGCAAAGAATCTCGGCGGCCTGATCGCCCGGGACCTGGCGGGCCACGGCGCGAAGGCGGTGGCGATTCACTACAACAGCGCGGCGTCGCAGGCGCAGGCCGAGGAGACGGCCGCCGCGGTGCGCGCGGCCGGTGCGGAGGCCGCGACGTTCCAGGCGGACCTGACGACGGCCGCCGCGGTCGAGAAGCTGTTCGGCGACGCGAAGCAGCGCTTCGGCAAGATCGACATCGCGATCAACACGGTCGGCAAGGTGCTGAAGAAGCCGTTCACCGAGATCAGCGAGGCCGAATACGACGAGATGTTCGCGGTCAACAGCAAGTCGGCGTTCTTCTTCATCAAGGAAGCCGGCCGGCATCTCGAGGATCACGGCAAGCTCGTCACGCTCGTGACGTCGCTGCTCGGCGCGTTCACGCCGTTCTACGCGGCGTACGAAGGATCGAAGGCGCCGGTCGAGCACTTCACGCGCGCGGCATCGAAGGAGTACGGCGCGCGCGGGATCTCGGTGACGGCCGTCGGGCCGGGCCCGATGGACACGCCGTTCTTCTATCCGGCCGAAGGCGCCGATGCGGTCGCGTATCACAAGACGGCCGCCGCGCTGTCGCCGTTCAGCAAGACGGGGCTGACCGACATCGAGGACGTCGTGCCGTTCATCCGCCATCTGGTGACCGACGGCTGGTGGATCACGGGCCAGACGATCCTGATCAACGGCGGCTATACGACCAAGTAACCGGGCCGCTTGCAGGCCGCGCGGCGCACCGCACTGGCGCGTTTGCGTGGACAATGGACGGGCGCGCAGCCACGAGGCCGCGCGCCCGTTTTCTCTGTGCCGCCGAAGCCGGCCGCGATGCGCGGCGGCCGGCGCCGACCGTCGTTCGAACCCGGGTTTCCCCGCCGATGGACAAGCTGGATCAGGTCAGGATCTTCCTGCAGGTTGCCGAGATGGGCAGCTTCATCAAGGCCGCGCATGCGCTCGACGTGCCGCGCGCGACCGTGTCGGCGGCCGTCCAGCAACTCGAGACGGCGCTCGGCACGCGTCTGTTGCACCGCACGACCCGCCAGGTGCAGCTGACCGCCGACGGCGCGCTGCTGCTCGAGCGCGGCCGGCGCCTGCTCGCGGAGGCCGACGAACTCGACCGCCTGTTTCGGCGCCGCGACCGCGACGTGGTCGGGCGGCTGAACGTCGACGTGCCGAGCCGGATCGCGCGCCGCGTCGTGGCGCCCGCGCTGCCGTCGCTGTTTCGCCGCCACCCGAAGCTGCAACTGTCGCTCGGCTCGACGGACCGCTCGATCGACCTCGTGCAGGAAGGCGTCGACTGCGCGATCCGCGTTGGGCGGCTCGCGGACAGCAGCCTCGTCGTGCGGCCGCTCGGGCAGTTCACGCTGATCAACTGCGCGAGCCCCGACTATCTGCGCGAGTGCGGCGTGCCCGAGCATCCGGACGCGCTCGCGCACGGGCACTGGGCGATCGGCTATGCGTCGCCGACGACGGGACGCGAGCTTGGCTGGGAATACTGCGCGGACGGGCAGCGGCACACGCTGACGCTGCCGAGCCGCGTGATCGTCAACAACGCCGAAACGTATATCGCCGGCTGCATCGCCGGAATGGGCTTGATCCAGATTCCGCGCTTCGACGTCGAGCATCTGCTGGCAAGCGGCGCGCTCGTCGACGTGATGCCCGGCCACCGCGCCGAGCCGATGGACGTGTCGGCCGTGTATCCGCACCGCCGGCATCGCTCGCGGCGGCTCAACGCGTTCATCGAGTGGTTCGGCGCGTTGATGGCCGATGCATTGAACGACGCGGGCGCGCGCGGCAGCGGCGACTGACGGCGGCATCGTGCCGGTATCCGCGGGCCGGCTTATTGCTCGCTGGCCGGTGACGCCGGCCGATCGGCGCCGGCGCGAGGCGGCCCGTGCGACGAGCGCGCCGTGCGTACTCAGGCGGCGAACTGCCGCGTGCGCCCGGTGGCCCGCACCGCGTCGATCAGCGCGGCGCCGGCGCCCGCGGGTTTCGACGCGAATGCATAAAAGCGTGCGGCCGGCAGCGCCGGCAGGCCGTCGTGCGGCCCGCATTCCCGCAAGCCGTCGCGCAATTGGCTGCGCGCGAGCGTCGTGACCGCGAAGCCGGCGAGCGCGGCCGACATGCAGCCGGCCATGCTCGCGCTTTCGAACAGCACGCGAAACGGCCGCAGCGCCGCGGCGAGCGCGGACACCGCGGCTTCCCGGTACACGCATGGTTCCGGAAACAGCGCGAGCGGCACGCCTTCCTCGGCGTCGAGCGCCGTATCGGCCGCGAAGGCCCACACGAGCGGCTCCTCCCACAGCAGTTCGGCGGGCGTGTCGACCTGTCGGCATTGCTTGCCGAACACGACGTCGAGCCGGCCGAACGTCTGCTCCCGCAGCAGCGATGCGGTGATGCCGACCTTCAGTTCGATCGATGCGCGCGGATGGCTGTCGCGGAAGGTGCGCAGCACCTGCGGCAGCCACGTGCCCGCGAAATCCTCCGACGCGCCGATCCGCAGCGGCCCGTGCGCCGGCGCGCCGCGCAGCCGTGCCCGCACCTCGCGTTCCATGTCGACGATGTTGCGCGCGTACGCGTACAGCGTGTCGCCGGCCGGCGTCAGCGCGATGCGGCGGGTGGTGCGCGCCAGCAGCACGGTGCCGGCCGCCTGTTCGAGCCGCTTGATGTGGCCGCTCACCGCGGACGGCGTCAGCGCGAGGCGTTCCGCGGCCGGCGCGAACCCGCGGCGGTCGACGACTTCGAGAAAGGTGCGCAGCAGCGCGATGTCGAGCGTGGTCGACGCGGGGTCGGTCGGCGGTGGCATGGATCGATTCAATGCAAGATTTGAAGAATGAATCATGATACTCCGTGAATCGTGATGAAAGACCGACCTACCATCGTAGGTTCACGGTGATCTCACGGAGTACACGATGACGACCTATGCGCATGCGACGACCGCGTCGCTCGACATTGCCTATCTCGAATGGAACCCGCGCGGCGAACGCGTGGCCGTGCTGCTGCACGGCTGGCCGGACAGCCCGGTCGGCTGGGAGGCGGTGGCATCGGCGCTGGCCGCGCACGGCTATCGCGTGTTGGCCCCCGCGTTGCGCGGCTTCGCGCCGACGCGCTTTCGCGACGCGTCCGTGCCGCGCAGCGGCCAGCTCGCCGCGCTCGGGCGCGACTTGCTCGAATTCGTCGATGCGCTCGGTATCGAGCGGCCCGTGCTGGTCGGGCACGACTGGGGCGCCCGCGCGGCCGCGAACGCATGCGGGCTACGCGACGGTGTTGCCTCGCAGCTCGTGATGCTGTCGGTCGGCTACGGCACCAACGATCCCGCCCAGCCGCTGTCGCTGCAGCAGGCGCGCAACTACTGGTATCACTGGTTCATGGCGACGCCGCGCGGCGAGCAGGCGCTGCGCGACGACCGCCGCGCGTTCGCGCGCCTGATGTGGGATACGTGGTCGCCACCGGGCTGGTATCGCGACAGCGATTTCGACGCGGCGGCCGCCGCGTTCGACGGACCCGACTGGATCGACGTCGTGCTGCATTCGTACCGGCAGCGCTGGGGCTTCGCGCCAGGCACGCCGGCTTATGCCGACGACGACGCGCGGCTGAACCCGGCGCCCGTGCTGACGGTACCGACGCTCGTGCTGCACGGCGGCGCGGACACCTGCAATCATCCGGACAGCTCGGCCGGGCGCGAGCGGTTCTTCGCGGGGCGCTACGAGCGGCAGGTGCTCGACGGTATCGGGCACTTTCCGCAGCGCGAATTCGCGGCGGCGGTCGCTGACGCGATTCTCGGCTTCTGCGAGCAGGATTGACGCGCGCCGGCCGGCCCGGCGCGCGAAGAAATCAGCCGCCGACACGCGGCGCGAGCAGATCGGCGAGCCCGATGTTCCGGAACATCTCGCGGCGGATGCGATCGCCGACGCGGAACACTTCCTCGGCGCCGTCCTGCGACGGGTCGACGAACACGCGGTAGGGGCGCTTGCCGGCCGGCGCCGCGACGAGCTCGGCAATCGCCGTGGCGACGGCGCCGGCGTCGGCGTCCGCCGGTTCGAGCGCGGCGAGGCCCGTCAACGCCTGCTCGGCGACGCCCGCGTACGGCCCGCTGTCGTAGGCAGCCTGCACGGCGGTATCGGCCGGCTTGCCCGCATGGAGGAAGTGATTCGTGCCTCGGGTGAACGCGCCCGGCACGACGATCGACGTTTCGATGCCCCAGCGGGCGAGTTCGGCGGCGTAGGACACCGCGAGCGAGTCCATCGCGGCTTTCGCGGCGAAGTAGGGCGCGAGGAACGGCGGGGTGCCGCCGCGCGCCGACGAGGACGACACCCACACGAGCAGGCCGCGGCCTTGGCGGCGCAGGTGCGGCAGCGCCGCGCGGTTCACGCGCTGGGTCGACACGACGTTGACGTCGTAGAGCTGCGCAAGCTGCTCCGGCGTGAAGGCTTCGGCCGGCCCGAACACCATGTGGCCGGCGTTGTGGATGACGACGTCCAGACGGCCGTTGTCGGTGATCACGCGCTCGATGGCGGCGTCGACCGATGCGCCGTCGCCGACGTCGAGTTCGAGGCTGCGCAGGTCGACGCCGTGTTCCTGCGCATAGGCCGCGACGGCGGCGGCGCGCGGCGCGTTGCGCCCGGCGCGCTCGCGCATCGATGCATAGACCGTGTGACCGGCGCGCGCGAGCGCCTGGGCCGTCAGCAAGCCGAAGCCGCTGGACGCGCCGGTGACGAGGACGACTTCCTTCATGAGCGATCTCCTGGCAGAAAGATGAGGTGGCGGCGAGGGGTTCGTCAGCACATGCCGCCGTTGGCGCGCAGGATCTGGCCGTTGATCCACGCACCGTCCGGGCCGGCGAGGAACGCGACGACGCGCGCGATGTCGTCGGGCTGGCCGAGCCGCTCGAGCGGGTTCAGCTTCGCGAGCCGCTCGACGAGTTCCGGGCTCTTGCCCTGCAGGAACAGCTCGGTCGCGACCGGCCCGGGCGCGACGGCATTCACGCGGACGCCGCGCCCGCGCATTTCTTGCGCAAGCACCTGCGTGAGACTTTCGACCGCCGCCTTGCTGGCGACGTACACGCCGTAAGTCGGCATGCGCATGCCGATCACGCTGGTCGACAGGTTGATGATGCGTCCGCCGTCGCGCACCCGCCTGGCCGCTTCGCGGCAGACGTTGAAGGTGCCCTTCACGTTGATGGCGAGCGTTTCGTCGAACAGCGCATCGTCGCAGTCGGCGATGGTCGCGAGCTTCATCACGCCCGCGGAATTGACCACCACGTCCAGAGCGCCAAATGCTTGTTGCGCGGTGTCGAACAGCGCGGCCACGGCCGCCGGGTCGGCGACGTTCGCCTGCACCGCGACCGCATGGCCGCCGTCGGCGACGATCGCGTCGACCACTTCGCGGGCCGGGCCGGCGCTCCCGGCATAGTTGACGACGACCCGGAATCCGTCCCGGGCGAGTTGGCGGGCGATTTCCGCGCCGATGCCGCGCGACGAACCCGTGACGAGGGCGACCTGTTCCGATGTGCTCATGTCCTGCTCCTGATGACTGGATGAATGCCGTTCGATCCGGCGACAGGACAACTGTAGGCTTCCTCGATCAATAAAAATAATGAATAATGATCAGTAGATGAATGACTAAAAGTATGTCTCATGGGATTCGACAGCAGGCTGCTCAGCGGTATCGGTGTGCTCTCCGCGGTGATCGAGGCCGGCACCTTCGCGCGGGCGGGCGAGGCGATGGGGCTGACTCAACCGGCGGTGAGCCGCGCCGTCGCCCGGCTGGAAGAGCGGGTCGGCATCCGGATCTTCAACCGGACGGCCCGCGCGATCACGTTGACCGACGAAGGGCGACGCTTTTACGAGGCGGTCGCGCCGCTGCTGGCCGGCATCGAGGAGGCGGCGCTCGACGCCGGCCAGTCGAAGGCGCGCGTGAGAGGGCGGCTGAGGGTCAATGTGGACGGTACGTTCGGCCACTACGTGCTGGCGCCGCGGATGGCGGAATTTCTCGACCGCTTTCCCGATCTGTCGGTCGAGATCAGCGTGCGGGACCGGATGGGCGACCTCGTCGCCGACGGCTTCGACGTGGCCGTGCGCTTCGGTATCCCGGAGCCGTCGTCATATCGTGCGCGACTGCTGCTCGAGACGCGTGTGCTGACCTGCGCATCGGCGGCCTACGTCGCGCGTCATGGCGAACCGCGTCATCCGCGCGATCTCGCGGACGGGCATCGTTGCGTGCTGATCCGCGATCCGGTGACGGGGCGACCGTACGAATGGGAGTTTCATCGCGGCAAGGAAGTGGTGCCGGTCGACGTCGCCGGCAGGTTGACCGTCAACGATACGGGCGGGCTGCTCGGCGCGTGCCTGGGCGGCGTCGGCATCGCGCAACTGCTGGGGCTCTATGCGCGGGAGATCCTCGCCGACGGGCGGTTGGTTCAGTTGTTGCCCGAGTGGGCCGACGAGACTTTTCCGCTTTATGCGTATCACCACGCGTCGAATCTCGTTGCGGCCAAGGTTAGGGTGTTTCTCGACTTCGTCCGCGAGTTGATGGCCTGAGTCTGCCGAGCGAACGGCGGCCGTCGGGTCATTCGGTGCGATGGGGAACGTTGTCCGGGAACGGATAGGGCGCATGCGGCCCGGGCCAGTCGGGTACGGGCGGCGCGCTCAGTATGTCGCACCCGCCGAGCATAAGCGCCAGCACGGTGGCGAGCACCCCGCGGCAGATCCGGCATGAAATCGTGCGCATGGACATGGGCGCCTCCATGGTCGGCATTCCCTGATGCTTGGACTACCGGAGCGGGCCACCTGTTGCGGCGAACGCGGCGCGACAACAAAAAACCCGCGAAGCGGCGAGCTTGCGCGGGTTTCGACAGTTGCAGCGCATGACGCTGCGAAATTCTGGTGCCCAGGGCCGGAATCGAACCGGCACGCCTTGCGGCGGGGGATTTTGAGTCCCCTGCGTCTACCAATTTCACCACCTGGGCTTGATCCTGGCCGCGCGCCCGATGCAGATTGTGCGCGGCGAAACGCGGATTATGGCGGAAAACCGGGCACCGGGCAAGCAGCCCGGCGACCGGCTGCTTCTGCTACTGGCTCAGGTACACGAACCGGCCCTGCTTCACGATCCCCATCACGCTCGCGCGCTGGTCGAGCCCCACGTGATCCTTGTCGCTGGTATTGACGACGCCGTTCGGCACGACGAGCTCGTGCGCGCGTTCGAGCTCGCGGCGCAGCGCCGCGCGGAACGCAGGCGTGCCGGGTTGCGCCGCTTTCAGCGCGCGGCCGACCGCATCGGCGAGGCGCGGGTACACGCCCGCCGCATCGCCCGCGAACTGCGTGACCGTGCCGGCGCCGTATTTCGCCTCGTACGCGTCGACGAACGCGAGCGCGGCCTGGCGGGCCGGGTGGTCGGCCGGCAGCGTGCGGGCGACGACCACCGGCTGGGTCGGGAACAGCGTCCCGTCCACATCCTTGCCGCCGAGCTTGATGAATTCCGGCGTCGCAATCCCGTGCGTCTGGTAGATCGGGCCCTTGTAGCCGCGCTCGATCAGCGTGCGCTGCGGCAGTACGGTCGGCGTACCGGCGCCCGCGATCAGGATCGCGTCCGGCTTCGCCGCGATCAGTTTCAGCGCCTGGCCGGTGACGCTCGCGTCGGTGCGGTTGAAGCGCTCGGTCGCGATCACGCGGATCTTGCGCAGGTCCGCGAAGCGCGTGAATTCGTTGAGCCAGCTGTCGCCGTAGCTGTCCGCGAAGCCGATGAAGCCGACCGTCTTCACGCCGTGGTTGGCCATGTAGCGGGTCATCACGTCGGCCATCGCGCGGTCGCTCTGCGCCATCTTGAACGCCCAGGTCCGCGCGCCTTCCTGCGGCTCGACGATCGAGCCCGAGCCGACCAGCGTGATCATCGGCGTCTGCGCGGCGGCCACTGCGTCGAGCGCCGCGAGCGCGGCCGGCGTGATGTTCGGGCCGACCACGACGTCGACGTGATCCTCGTCGACCAGCTTGCGGATGTTGCGTACCGCCGCGCCCGGGTCGGACGCGTCGTCGAGCACCGTGACCTGCACGGGTTGCCCGGCGATCGTCTTCGGCCACATCAGGATCGCGTTCTTGCTCGTGATGCCGATCGCGGCGGCCGGGCCGGTCGACGACAGGTCGACGCCGACCTTCAGGTCGGCATGCGCGGCCGCGCAGGCCAGCACGAGGGCGGCGCCGGCGGCGCGGCGCAACAGGGTGGGACGTCGCAACAGGGCGGGAAGCGTCATGCGGGAATCTCCATCTCCGTCGGGCAACGAAAAAGGGGCGCAATGTGCGCCCCGGCGTTCATACCTGTCCGTCAAAGCTCGTACGATTCGGCTTCGCCCTTGAGCGCCTGCTCGATCAGCTTGCGGTTCAGCGTGGGCGACAGCAGTTCGACGAGCGTATACACATAGCTGCGCAGGTAGGCACCCTGCTTGAGCGCGACGCGCGTCACGTTGCTGCCGAACAGGTGGCCGACCGGGATCAGCCGCAGGCCGCGGTCGCGCTCGGGATTGAACGCGATGTCGGCCATGATGCCGACGCCGAGGCCGAGTTCGACATAGGTCTTGATCACGTCGGCGTCGATCGCCTCGAGCACGATGTCCGGCGACAGCCCGCGCAGCGCGAACGCATGGTTGATCTTCTTGCGGCCCGCGAACGCGTCGTCGTAGGTGATCAGCGGGTATTGAGCGAGATCGTCGAGCGTGACCGGCTTGCGTTCGAGCAGCGGATGGTCGGCCGGCACGACGGCCGCGTGATGCCACTGGAAGCAGGGCAGCGACACGAGCTCCTTGTAGTCGGAGATCGCCTCGGTGGCGATCGCGAGATCGGCCTGGTCGTGGATCACCATCTCGGCCACCTGCGTCGGGCTGCCTTGCAGGATCGACAGGTGCACCTTCGGAAAGCGCTTCTTGAACTCGGCGATCGCGGCCGGCAGCGAATAGCGGGCCTGCGTGTGGGTCGCCGCGATGGTCAGGTTGCCCTGGTCCTGCGCCGCATAATCCTTCCCGACCCTTTTAAGGCTTTCCACTTCCTGGAGAATTCGCTCGACCGACGCGAGAATGATCCGGCCCGGCTCGGTGAGCGAGCGCACGCGCTTGCCGTGCCGCGTGAAGATTTCGACGCCCAGCTCGTCCTCGAGCTCGATGATCGCCTTCGACACCCCCGGTTGCGACGTGTAGAGCGCCTTGGCGGCCTCGGTGAGGTTGAAATTCTGCCGGACGGCCTCGCGCACGAAGCGAAATTGGTGCAGGTTCATTTATAACCCTTCCGCATATCAACAGAATTTTTTAGTCGTTTGAAATATAAGGCGAGTTTATTACGATTCACCGGAGTTTTTCAAATATGGATATCTGTTTTCGTCATTAGCAATCCAGCCGGCAGCGGTTGGCGGCGATGACGACGGAACGGAGATTCGGGCGCGACGTGGCTAGGACGTCGCGCAGTCACCACGAAAACCCTGGGGTCCCCGAATGTATCAGTACGACCAATACGACCAGACGATCGTCGACGAGCGAGTCGCGCAGTACCGCGATCAGGTGCGCCGCCGGCTGTCGGGCGAGTTGAGCGAAGACGAATTCCGTCCGCTGCGTCTGCAGAACGGCCTGTACATGCAGCGCCACGCGTACATGCACCGCATCGCGATTCCGTACGGCAACCTGCGCAGCGACCAGCTCCGGATGCTGGCGCGCATCGCCCGCGAACACGACCGCGGCTACGGCCATTTTTCGACCCGCTCGAACATCCAGTTCAACTGGATCGAGCTGGAAGATACGCCCGAGATCCTCGCGAAGCTCGCGTCGGTGCAGATGCATGGCATCCAGACGTCGGGCAACTGCATCCGCAACATCACGGCCGACCAGTTCGCCGGCGTCGCGCAGGACGAAGAGATCGATCCGCGTCCGTGGGCCGAGATCCTGCGCCAGTGGTCGACGTTCCACCCCGAATTCGCGTGGCTGCCGCGCAAGTTCAAGATCGCGGTGTCGGGCTCGAAGCGCGACCGCGCGGCCGTGCAGATCCACGACCTCGGCGTGTACCTGAAGAAGAACGCGCAGGGCGAGGTGGTCGCGAGCATCCTCGCGGGCGGCGGCCTCGGCCGTACGCCGATCGTCGGCGCGGTGATCAAGGAAGACCTGCCGTGGCAGCACCTGCTCACGTACTGCGAAGCCGTGCTGCGCGTGTACAACCGTTACGGTCGCCGCGACAACCTGTACAAGGCGCGCATCAAGATCCTCGTGAAGGCGCTGTCGCCGGCGAAGTTCGCGCAGCAGGTCGAGGAAGAATGGCAGCACCTGAAGGATGGCCCGTCGACGCTCACGCAGGCCGAAATCGACCGCGTGTCGCAGTACTTCCAGCCGCCCGTCTACGAGAAGCTGGCCGACACCGACGCGTCGTTCGAACAGCACCTGCTCGAGAACAAGGCGTTCGCGCGCTGGGTCGAGCGTAACGTCGCGCCGCACAAGGTGCCGGGCTATGCGGCCGTCACGCTGTCGCTGAAGGACCACCGCGTGGCCCCGGGCGACGCGACCGACGCGCAGATGGATCTGGTCGCCGACTGGGCCGACGCGTATTCGTTGGGCGAGCTGCGCGTGTCGCACGAGCAGAACCTGATTCTCGCGAACGTGAAGAAGCGCGACCTGTTCGCGCTGTGGGAAAAGGCGAAGGCGGCCGGTTTCGCGACGCCGAACGTCGGCCTGCTGACCGACATCATCGCGTGCCCGGGCGGCGACTTCTGCTCGCTCGCGAACGCGAAGTCGATCCCGATCGCGCTGGCGATCCAGCAGCGTTTCGACGATCTCGACTACGTGTACGACCTCGGCGACCTGTCGCTGAACATTTCCGGTTGCATGAACTCGTGCGGTCACCACCACGTCGGCAACATCGGCATCCTGGGCGTCGACAAGGACGGCGCCGAGTGGTACCAGGTGTCGCTCGGCGGCGAGCAGGGCACGGGCCGCAACGGCGCGCGTCTCGGCCGCGTGATCGGGCCGTCGTTCTCGGCGGAAGAAGTGCCCGACGTGATCGCGACGCTGATCGATACGTTCGTCGAGGCGCGCATCGACAGCGAGCGCTTCATCGACACGTACGACCGCATCGGCATCGCGCCGTTCAAGGAGCGCGTGTATGCGGCGCGCCAGGCAGTGAACGCGTAACCAACCGGGTAGAGGGAATTTGCAGATGGCTTCGATTATCAAGAACCGCGCAGTGATCGACGACGCATGGCAGGTCGTACGCGCGGCGGAAGACGGTACGCTGCCCGCGGTCGACGCATTGCCGGCCGGCAAGGTGCTGGTGCCGTTCGCGTTGTGGCAGGCCGAGCGCGCGGCGCTCGTCGCCGCGAAGACGAAGGACGAACTCGGCGTGTGGCTCGCGCCGGACAGCGAACCGGCCGATCTCGTGGCCGACTTCGGCGCGATCTCGCTGATCGCCGTCGACTTCCCGCGCTTCGCGGACGGCCGCGGCTACAGCATCGCGCGCCTGCTGCGCGAGCGTCATGGCTGGACCGGCGAGCTGCGCGCGATCGGCGACGTGCTGCGCGACCAGTTGCTGTACATGTCGCGTTGCGGCTTCGACGCGTTCGCGGTGCGTGCCGACAAGGACATCCACGACGCGCTGAAAGCGTTCACCGAATTCACGCAGCGTTACCAGGGCGCGTTCGACGAGCCGGCGCCGCTGTTCCGCCGCCGCGAGGCGGCTGCCGCCAAGGTGAGCGCATGAGCACCGCGACCGCCCCCGCGCTGGCGCCGGAACTCGCCGCGAAGGTCGAGCGCCTCGACGCGCTGCTCGCGCGGATCGGCGAGCGTCACGACAAGGTGAAATTCGCGAGCAGCCTCGCCGCGGAAGACATGCTGCTCACGCACGCGATCCTGTCGAAGGGCGTGTCGATCGGCATCTTCTCGCTGAACACGGGCCGCCTGCACGCGGAAACGCTCGGCATGATCGACCGCGTGCGCGAGCGCTACGGCTACGAGATCGAGCAGTTCCATCCGCGGCAGGACGCGGTCGACCAGTATGTGGCCGAGCACGGCCTGAACGCGTTCTACGAGAGCGTCGAGCTGCGCAAGTCGTGCTGCCACATCCGCAAGGTCGAGCCGCTGAACCGCGCGCTGGCCGACGTCGGCGCGTGGGTGACGGGCCAGCGCCGCGAGCAGTCGGTCACGCGCGCGGAGCTGCACGAGGAAGAACAGGACGAAGCGCGCGGGATCGCGAAGTACAACCCGCTCGCCGACTGGACGGAAGCCGACGTGTGGGCGTACCTTAAGGCGTTTGACGTGCCGGTCAACCCACTGCATGCCCGCGGCTATCCGAGCATCGGCTGCGAGCCGTGCACGCGCGCGATCCGTCCCGGCGAGGACAGCCGCGCGGGCCGCTGGTGGTGGGAATCGCGCGACACGAAGGAATGCGGGCTGCACATCACGACGATCACCCCGATTTCCGCGGATGCCGAAGCCGGCGCCGCGCACTGAAAGCCGACAAGAAACTGAATATTGCGCCGCCTGCGACAGCGGGCGGCACGAACCCAGAAGAGAAGGACTGAAATCATGAGCACGACGCTCGAGCAATCCGCCTTTGCCCCGCCCACCGGCGCCGACAGCCGTATGGGCCACCTCGACTGGCTCGAAGCCGAGTCGATCCACATCCTGCGCGAACTGGTTGCCGAATGCAGCAAGCCGGCACTGTTGTTCTCGGGCGGCAAGGATTCGGTCGTCGTGCTGCATCTGGCGCTGAAGGCGTTCGGCCTCGGCGCGAACCGCAAGACGACGCTGCCGTTCCCGCTCGTGCACATCGACACGGGCCACAACTACGAGGAAGTGATCGACTTCCGCGATCGCCGTGCGCAAGAGCTCGGCGCCGAGCTGGTGGTCGGCCACGTCGAGGATTCGATCAAGCGCGGCACGGTCGTGCTGCGCCGCGAGACCGATTCGCGCAACGCCGCGCAGGCCGTCACGCTGCTCGAGACGATCGAACAGCACGGCTACACGGCGCTGATCGGCGGCGCGCGCCGCGACGAAGAGAAGGCGCGTGCGAAGGAGCGGATCTTCTCGTTCCGCGACGAATTCGGACAGTGGGACCCGAAGGCGCAGCGCCCGGAACTGTGGAGCCTGTACAACGCCCGCCTGCACAAGGGCGAGCACCTGCGCGTGTTCCCGATCTCGAACTGGACCGAGCTCGACGTGTGGCAGTACATCGCGCGCGAGAACCTCGAACTGCCGTCGATCTATTACGCGCACCAGCGCGAGATCGTGCGCCGCAACGGGCTGCTCGTGCCGGTCACGCCGCTCACGCCGATGCGTGACGGCGAGACGAGCGAGCTGGCGCAGGTGCGCTTCCGCACGGTCGGCGACATCAGCTGCACGTGCCCGGTCGAGAGCGACGCGGACGACGTCGAGAAGATCATCGCCGAGACGGCGGTGACCGAGATCACCGAGCGCGGCGCGACCCGGATGGACGACCAGGCCTCCGAAGCCGCGATGGAACAGCGCAAGAAGCAAGGTTATTTCTGAAGCACACGAGGACATTCACATCATGAGCATCATCGAGAACACCGAAGACCTCGGCGTGTTGCGTTTCATCACCGCGGGCAGCGTCGACGACGGCAAGAGCACGCTGATCGGCCGCCTGCTGTACGACAGCAAGGCCGTGCTGTCCGACCAGCTGTCCGCGCTGTCGCGCGCGAAGAACAAGCGCACGGTCGGCGACGAGCTGGATCTCGCGCTGCTGACCGACGGCCTCGAAGCCGAGCGCGAGCAGGGCATCACGATCGACGTCGCGTACCGCTACTTCGCGACCGCGAAGCGCAAGTTCATCATCGCCGACACGCCGGGCCACGAGCAGTACACGCGCAACATGGTGACGGGCGCGTCGACCGCGCACGCGGCGATCGTGCTGATCGACGCGACGCGCATCACCGTCGAGAACGGCGTCGTGCAACTGCTGCCGCAGACCAAGCGCCACAGCGCGATCGTCAAGCTGCTCGGCCTGCAGCACGTGATCGTCGCGATCAACAAGATGGACCTCGTCGACTACAGCGAGGCGCGGTTCAACGAGATCCGCGACGCGTACGTCGCGCTCGCGAAGCAGCTCGGCCTGACCGACGTGCGCTTCGTGCCGGTGTCGGCGCTGAAGGGCGACAACATCGTCGGCGCGAGCGAGCGGATGCCGTGGTACGCGGGCGAGCCGCTCCTCGACGTGCTCGAGTCGCTGCCGGTCGAGACGCAGGCGCATGACGCGCTGCGCTTCCCGGTGCAGTGGGTCGCACGCCAGGACGGCAGTTCGGCCGACGATTTCCGCGGCTACATGGGCCGCATCGAGTCGGGCGAAGTGAAGGTCGGCGACAAAATCGTGGTGCTGCCGTCGAACCGCACCGCGACGGTTGCCGAGATCGTCGCGCCGGTGCCGGGCGGCACCGCGGCGGTTGCGCACGCGTTCGCGGGCCAGACGGTGACGATCCGTCTCGAAGAGGACGTCGACGTGTCGCGCGGCGACATGTTCGTCACGACCGCCGAGCCGGTCGAGCCGGCCAAGAAGCTCGAGGCCGACCTGTGCTGGTTCGACGAGGCGCCGCTGTCGCCGCAGCGCAAGTACCTGCTGAAGCAGACCACCAGCACGGTGTTCGCGAAGATCGGCGCGATCAAGCAGGTGCTCGACGTGCATACGCTGTCGCACGCGACCGACCGTCAGGAACTGAAAATGAACGACATCGGCCGCGTGGCGCTGACGCTGCAAAAGCCGATCGTCTGCGACACGTACGATGCGCACCCCGGTACGGGCGCGTTCGTGCTGATCGACGAGGCGACGCATCACACGGTCGCCGCGGGCATGATCCGCGCGTTCTCGGCGTAATCGTCAATCTGCGCGGCGGCGAACCGGCCGCCGACGCAGGACCCTAGCGAAGCGACACACATGGGCAAGGTATATCTGATCGGAGCAGGACCGGGCGCGGCGGACCTCATCACGGTGCGCGGCATGCGGCTGCTCGAGCAGGCCGACGTCGTGCTGCACGACGCGCTCGTCGAGCCGGCGATGCTCGACTATGCGCCGAACGCGCGGAAGATCGCGGTCGGCAAGCGCTGCGGGCAGCGCTCGACCGCGCAGCATTTCATCAACAAGCAGGTCGTCGATGCGGCGCGCGAGCATGCGTGCGTCGTGCGGCTGAAGGGCGGCGATCCGATGCTGTTCGGCCGCGCGGAAGAGGAAATGCGCGCGCTGGAGGCGGCCGGCATCGACTACGAGGTCGTGCCGGGCATCACCGCGGCGCTGGCCGGCGCGGCGACGCTCAAGCGTTCGCTGACGTTGCGCGGCGTGTCGCGCAGCGTCGCGTTCGCGACGCACAGCCGCGCGCCGGGCAGCGACGAGATTCGCGAAGCCGCGCGTGCCGATTCGATCGTCTACTACATGGGCCGCGACAGCGCGCCCGGCATCGCGCAGGAATTGATCGACGCTGGCCGTGCACCTGCGACGCCGGTGGCGATCGTCGAGGCCTGCAGCACCGCACGCGAACGCACGCTGACGCTGACACTCGCGCAGATGGCGGCCGGCGACGCGCAGGCGTGGCTCGATCCCGCGGAACCGAGCCTGCTGATGATCGGCGATGCGTTCGCCGAACGCGCACGGCAGGCGCAGGCGGGTGCGCCGGTGCGCCATGCCGCCTGAGCACGGCTCGAACGCGGTCCGAAACGAAAAAAGCGCCGGCAGATGCCGGCGCTTTTTCTTTGGGTACGGCGAAGGCGCGGGCGGCTACACGTCGCCGCCGAGCTGGTCGATGCAATAGCGCGCGACCGCGTCGAGCACGCCGTCGTCTTCGCCGACGGCCGTCGCGCAGCGGATCTCGACGCCCGGATGCGCGGCGCGGCATGCATCGACGAGCTGCGGCAGGTCGCGGCGCACGTGGCCGCCCTGGCCGAAGAACACGGGCACCACGGTGATGCGCGCGCAGCCGGCCGCGACTTGTGCGGCCACGGCCTCACCGAGCGACGGCGTCATCAGTTCGAGGAACGCGAGCGACACGTGCGTGGCAGAGGAGCCGGCGCCGCGCAGCCGCGCGGCGAGCCGCTCGAACGGCTCGGCCCAGCGCGGGTCGCGGGCGCCGTGGCCGAACAGGACGATACCGTGCGAACTCATGTGGAAGCCTCCGTCGTGACGGCGCTCAGTGCCGGTCGACCCACTTGAGCGCGAACAGGCCGAGCGCGAGATAGATGAGGCCCGGCGTCGCGGCGGTGAGCGGCGCGGGCCACGTGTTCAGCGTGCCGATGTGCGAGAACAGCGTGTTGAGCAACTGGAAGCTCATGCCGAGCATGATGCCGCCGAACACCTTCACGCCGACCACGCCCGCCCGCGTGTGCAGGTACGCGAACGGCAGCGACAGCACGAGCATCACGAACACCGCGAACGGATACAGCAGCTTGCGCCACAGCGCGATGTCGTAGCGTTGCGTGTCCTGCTGGTTCTCGCGCAAGTGCTGGATGTAGCGGAACAGGTTGATGATCGACATGCGCTCCGGCGACACGAGCAGCACCGACAGGATCTGCGGCGTCAGGTCGGAGCGCAGCCGGTATTCGGGCAGCGACACCTGCTGCGACCGGTACACGGGGTTCAGCGCATCGGCCGGCTGGCCGGTGATCGGCTTGATCGGCGTCAGCTCCGTCTCGGTGACGCCCTTCAGCAGCCAGTGGCCGGGCGGCTCGTAGCGGCCCGTCTGCGCGATCCGCACGTTCTGCAGCTGGAATTTCGAGTCGAATTCGTAGATGCGCACGTTGCTGATCGTCGAGTCGGGCGACAGGCTGCCGACGTTGACGAAGCGCGTGACCTGCTCGCCGTTCTCGCGGGCGGCGAGCGTGTCCTTGACCCACACGCCGGACTGGAAGTTCGACGACACCGAGGCGCCGAGCGCCTGCAGCCGCACGCGTTCGGACAACTGGTCGGCGTACGGGCCGACGAATTCGCCGATCAGGTAGGTGACGATCACGAGCGGCACGCCGATCTTCAGCAGCGAGCGCAGCGCCTGGTTGGTCGCGAGGCCCGACACGCGGAAGATCGTGAATTCCGAGTTCGCGGCCATCTGCGCGAACACGTAGATCGCGCTGATCAGCGCGGCGACCGGGATGATCTCGTAGAAACGCGACGGCGTCTGCAGCGCGACGCGCAGCACCGCGTAACCGAACTTGTAGTTGCCGTGCCCGACCGAGTTCAGCTCGCTGATCAGGTCGAAGAAGAAGAACAGACCCGAGAACGCGAACAGGATGAAGACGAACGTGATGTAGATCTGCCGCGCGAAGTATTTTTCATAGAGCCGCATCGATCATGCTCCCGAGCGGCCGAACAGCGCGCGTGTCAACAACGGACGATTGCGCACGCGCAACCAGAAAATGAACGCGACGATCGCCGCGACGACCACATGCAGGCCGACGAGGCCGACGCCGAACGACATCTTGCCCTGCTCGATCTGCGCCTGCACGACGTTCAGCAGGTTCGAGTACGTGAGGTAGATCAGCACGGCCATCACGAGGTTGATCGTGCGGCTGCGGCGCGGGTTCTGGTACGACAGCGGGATGCCGAGCACCATCAGGTTGATCGCGATCAGCGGCAGTCCCGCGCGCCACGCGAATTCCGCGAGATTGTCGCGCGTCGGGTTGCGCAGCAGGTCGGGCGTGGGCGTGCTGTTGGTGGTCTGCACGTTGGTGACCGGCTTGCTCGTGATCTTCACGCCGTAGCGCTCGAACTCCATGATCTTGAAGTTCGGCTGGCCGGGCGTGCCGTCGTAGCGGCGGCCGTCCTCGAGGACGACGAAGCGATCGCCGTCCTTCGAGGTTTCCGTATGGCCCGTTTGCGACACGACCACGTTGACCTTGCCGTTTTCCGTCGACGTGACGAAGACGTTCTGGACCTTGCTCTGGTCCGGCGACATCTTCTCGATGAAGAACACGCGATGGTTCGCGGCCGATTCGCGGAACTGGCCCGGCGCGAGCAGCGAGATTTCGTCGCGCTGCTGGAAGCGCGCGCGGATCATCTTGCTCTGCTGGTTCGACCACGGCCAGCCGACGAACGCGAAGAAGGTGATCAGCAGGATGATCGGCGTGGCGAACACGCCGATCGGCTTGATGAGGCGCGTGAGGCTCACGCCCGACGCGAGCCACACCACCATTTCGGAGTCCCGGTACCACCGGGTCAGCACGAACAGGATCGACACGAACAGCGTGACGACGAGCATCACGGCGAGGTAGCCGATCACGGTCAGGCCGATCAGCACGAGCACGTCCCGCGGATCGATTTCGCCGGACGCGGCGTAGCCGACGATGCGAATCATCATCGTCGTGAGCATGATCGTGAGCAGCACCATGAACACGGCGCCAGCCGTATACGCAAGCTCGCGCTGGAGGGAGCGTTCGAAGATCATTCTTGATGAGAAGAGGGCGGGAGGCTGCGCACGCGTGGTGGAGCGCTCGCGCCGCCACGGGAAAAATAGCGGATAATTGCGGCTTTCATCCTTAGCCCAGATTTTATCCGAGGACAAGCGCGATGGACTTTAGCATAAAAGGCTGTGATTGGAGCAAAGGCGAGGCCAAGGGGTTCCTGACCGGGAAGTCCGACTGCATCGTGCTCGGCATCTTCGAGGCGCAGACCCTGTCGGGCGCGGCGCTCGACATCGACACGGCCACCAAGGGACTGATCTCGCGCGTGGTGAAGGCCGGCGACATGGACGGCAAGCGCGGCAAGACGCTGTTCCTGCACGAAGTGTCGGGCATCGGCGCGTCGCGCGTGCTGCTCGTCGGGCTCGGCAAGCAGGATGCTTTCAATCAGAAAGCCTATAACGATGCGGCGACGGCCGCCTGGCGCGCGCTGCTGGCGACCAAGGTCGTCCAGGTCACGTTCTCGCTCGCGCAACTGCCGGTCGACGAGCGCAGCTCCGACTGGGGCGTGCGCGCCGCGATCCTCGCGCTGCGCAACGAGACCTACCGCTTCACGCAGATGAAGAGCAAGCCGGAACCGGCGTCGCACACGCTCAAGCGCGTCGTGTTCAGCGTCGACCCGGCGGACGAAAAGGCCGCGAAGGTCGCGGTCAAGCAGGCCGTCGCGCTCGCGAACGGGATGGATCTCACCCGCGACCTCGGCAACCTGCCCGGCAACGTCTGCACGCCGACCTATCTCGGCAACACCGCGAAGAAGATCGCGAAGGATTGGGGCCTGAAGGCCGAAGTCCTCGGGCTCAAGCAGATCCAGGCGCTGAAGATGGGGTCGTTCCTGTCGGTGGCGCGCGCGTCGGTCGAGCCGCCGCAGTTCATCGTGCTGCACTACCAGGGCGCCGCCGCGAAGGCCGCGCCGGTCGTGCTGGTCGGCAAGGGCATCACGTTCGACACGGGCGGCATCTCGCTGAAGCCGGGCGAGGGCATGGACGAGATGAAGTACGACATGTGCGGCGCCGGCTCGGTGCTCGGCACGATGCGTGCGGTCGCCGAGATGGGCCTGAAGATCAACGTCGTCGCGATCGTCCCGACCTGCGAGAACATGCCGGGCGGCAATGCGACGAAGCCGGGCGACATCGTCACCAGCATGAAGGGGCTGACGATCGAGGTGCTGAACACCGACGCCGAAGGCCGCCTGATCCTGTGCGACGCACTTACCTATGCCGAGCGCTTCAAGCCGGCCGCCGTGATCGACGTCGCGACGCTGACGGGCGCGTGCGTGATCGCGCTGGGCGGCCACAACAGCGGGCTGTTCTCGACGAACGACGCGCTCGCGGGCGAACTGCTCGACGCGTCGCGCGAGGCGAACGACCCGGCATGGCGCATGCCGCTCGACGACGAGTACCAGGATCAGCTGAAGTCGAATTTCGCGGATCTCGCGAACATCGGCGGGCGCCCGGCCGGCGCCGTGACGGCCGCGTGCTTCCTGTCGCGCTTCACCGAGAGCTATCCGTGGGCCCACCTCGACATCGCGGGCACCGCATGGAAGGGCGGTGCCGCGAAGGGTGCGACGGGCCGTCCGGTGCCGTTGCTCGCGCAGTTCCTGATCGACCGCGCCGGCCAGTGATGGCGGGGCTGACGACGCTGCGGGTGCGCGGGCAATGACGCGGATCGATTTCCACTCGAACGTCGGCGATTCGCTCGCGTACGCGTGCCGGCTGCTGCGCAAGGCCTATCAGGCCAGGCAGCCGGTCGTCGTGCTCGCCGAGCCCGCACGCCTGCGCGCGCTCGACGAGCGGCTCTGGACGTTCTCGCCGCTCGATTTCATCCCGCATTGCGGCGTCGACAGCGAGCATGCAGCCGGCACGCCGATCGTGCTGGCCGCCGATCTCGACCGTGCGCCGCATCATCACGTGCTGCTGAACCTCGGCGCGACCGTGCCCGCGCAGTTCGCCCGCTTCGAGCGCCTGCTCGAGGTGGTCGGCAACGCGCCGGACGAGCTGGCCGCGGGCCGCGACCGCTACCGGTTCTATCGCGACCGCGGCTACGCGCTGAACAACTACAAGCAGGGCGGCTAGCCGCAACCGTCGACGGAGTGTTCCCGTGACAGAAGCCGATTCATCCTCGATCCCGACACTGACCGACGTGCTGGTGCCGGGCAAGCCGGCGTCGGCGCGTTCGTCCGCGTCCGCCGCGCCCCAACCGCACGACAGCGCGGCCATTCCGGTGCTAACCGACGTGATCGCCCCGGGCGCCGCCGGTGCGGCGCCGGCTGATTTCCGTCAAACCGAAGCCGACCCCGAATCCGTCGTGGTCGAGCCCATCCCGACGCCGCACGTGCCGGCCGTCGAACTGCCCGGCGACGCGGCGACGGCGGCCGCCGCGGGCGAGACCGATGCACCGGCCGAACCCGGCGCCGCGGAGCACGTGGTCGCAGAAGACGCGGCCGCGATGACGGCGCCGCTGCGCTCGTCGCTGGTCGATGACGACCTGCCGCCGCACACGTTCGCCGCGATTGCGCCCGAAGCGGTTGCGCACGCGCCTGACACGGCGATGCCGCAGGCGGACCTGCCGAGTGCAGCGCCGCAGCCGGACGCGCAGGCCGCAGCGGGGCTGACGCCGGAAGATGCGCAGCACATCGCCGAGCGGCTGCGCAATCGGCTGACGAATTATCTGACCGGGGCGGGGCGCGACGCCATCGAAGCGCGCTGTCGCGATGCGCTGCACGAGCATTCGGCCTGGCTGGTCGGCCAGATCACGCGCGAAGTCGCCCTCGCGCTGGAAACCGAGGTGATGGACTGGGTGCGCGATGCGGTCGATGAAGAGATCGCCCGCCGTCGCGTCGGTCATTCCGGCTGAACGGCCGATCTTTCGCGCTGGCGAAAAAGAAGGGGCGGGGCCGGTAAGGGCCTGCGAAGGCGCCGCAGAGGTGTGGGGCGGCCAGTATCGAGCCGCCGTCTCGCGGCGCCCTGCACACGGCGCGGGTACGCCGCGCGAGTATCCGATTCAGCGGACCGACAGCACCCACTGGGCGAGCGTGTGGGCTTCGATGCTCGTCAGTTGCGTATTGGCGGGCATCGGCACGCTGCCCCATACGCCGACGCTGCCTTTTACGATCGATTGCGCCAGATAATCGGCGGCGTCGCCGCGCGCCGCGTACTTGCCGGCGATGTCGTGGAACGACGGGCCCATCAGCGGCTTGCCGATTGCATGGCACGCCATGCAGTTCTTGCGCTGCGCCAGCGCGAGCCCGTCGGTCTGGTCGGCACGCGCCGCCGCCGCGCTGCCGGTCAGCAGTGTGGCGAGCAGCACGCGCAATATCGTCTGTTTCATGCGGTTCTCCGCCGGCGGGGACGGCCGGCTTCATGGTCCGCGCATTATAGAAGCAAAGGGGAAGCACGTTTTGCGTGTTCCCGGCGGCCTCGTTTATCGGGGTCGCATGCCTTGCGGCCCTGCTTCAACCCGTGACCGCCCCCTGGTTCGCCGGTCGGGCGAGCGCCGCGAATTTCGCGAGCACCCCGCGCGTATAGCGCGGCGCCGGCTGTCGCCACGCGGCGCGGCGCCGGGCGAGTTCCGCCTCGTCGACGTTCAATTGCAGCAGCAGCCGGTGCGCGTCGATCGTGATCGAATCGCCTTCCTGCACCAGCGCGATCGTGCCGCCGACGAACGCTTCCGGCGCGACGTGGCCGACCACCATGCCCCAGGTGCCGCCCGAGAAGCGTCCGTCCGTGATGAAGCCGACCGATTCGCCGAGTCCCTTGCCGATGATCGCGGAAGTTGGCGCGAGCATTTCCGGCATGCCGGGGCCGCCCTGCGGGCCGAGGTAGCGCAGCACGAGGATGTCGCCCGCGCGAATCCGGTCGCCGAGGATCGCGTCCATCGCGCTCTGCTCGTCGTCGAACACGCGCGCCGGCCCCGTGATCACCGGGTTCTTCAGGCCGGTGATCTTCGCGACCGCGCCGTCTTCCGCGAGATTGCCCTTCAGGATCGCGAGGTGGCCTTCCTTGTACAGTGCGCGGTCGATCGGGAAGATCACATGCTGGTCCGCGCGCGGCACGGCCGGCACGTCCTTCAGCTCGTCGGCGATCGTGCGGCCGGTGATCGTCATGCAGTCGCCGTGCAGCAGCCCTGCATCGAGCAGGATCTTCAGCACCTGCGGAATCCCGCCGGCCCGGTGCAGGTCGGTCGCGACGTACTGCCCCGACGGCTTCAGGTCGCAGATCACCGGCACGCGTTTGCGAATGCGCTCGAAGTCGTCGATCGTCCAGTCGACTTCGGCCGCGTGCGCGATCGCGAGATAGTGCAGCACCGCGTTGGTCGAGCCGCCGGTGGCCATGATCACCGACACCGCGTTCTCGATCGATTCCTTCGTGATGATGTCGCGCGGCTTCAGGTCGCGCTTCACCGCCTCGACCAGCACGCGTGCCGATTCGGCGGCCGAATCGACTTTCTCCTGGTCGGGGTTCGCCATCGTCGACGAATACAGCAGCGACATCCCGAGCGCCTCGAACGACGAACTCATCGTGTTCGCGGTGTACATGCCGCCGCACGAACCCGACGTCGGGCACGCGTTCTTCTCGACGCCTTCGAAGTCTTCCTGCGACATCCGGCCCGCGGTGAATTCGCCGACGGCCTCGAACGACGACACGATCGTCAGGTCGCGGCCCTTCCAGTTGCCCGGGCGGATCGTGCCGCCGTACACGTAGATGCCCGGCACGTTCAGGCGTGCGAGCGCGATCATGCCGCCGGGCATGTTCTTGTCGCAGCCGCCGACCACCACCACGCCGTCCATCCACTGGCCCTGCACGCAGGTCTCGATGCAGTCGGCGATCACTTCGCGCGACACGAGCGAGTACTTCATCCCTTCGGTGCCCATCGACATGCCGTCCGAAATCGTCGGCGTGCCGAAGATCTGCGGGTTCGCGCCGGCCGCCTTCACGGCATCCACGGCCGCGTCCGACAGGCGCTGCAGGCCGGAATTGCACGGCGTGATCGTCGAGTGGCCGTTCGCGACGCCGACCATCGGCTTGTCGAAATCGTCCTTCTGGTAGCCGAGGGCGTAATACATCGACCGGTTCGGCGAACGGGCCACGCCTTGCGTGATGTTTTTAGAGCGGCGGTTGTACGACATGGGGAAGCTCCATCGTTGTTTTGGCGACGCCGGCGCGACTGGCGCGCCGGGTGGATCAACCAAGCATGGAGTTTCCGTTATCGGATGTCCAATATATTATTTGTCGCTTATTAAGTCGTTTTGCGAATGAGTCGAGCATGGCCGATCCCACCCCCGACCTGCGCCAGTGGCGCTATTTCGTCACCATCGCCGACGAACGCCATTTCGGTCGCGCGGCCGAGCGCCTGTCGATGACGCAGCCGCCGCTGTCGCAGGCGATCCGCGCGCTGGAGGACGCGCTGGGGGTCGCGCTGTTCGTGCGCACCAAGCGCTCGGTGGCGCTGACGGCGGTCGGCGCGGCGCTGCTGCCGGACGTGCGCCGGCTGCTGGCGTCGGCCGACGCGCTGCCGCCGCTCGCGCGGCGGCTCGCACGCGGCGAGGCCGGCTCGCTGTCGCTCGCGTTCGTATCGACCGCCGATTACGGGCTGTTGCCGTCATTGCTGCGTGCGTTCGGCGCGCGCTATCCGCAGGTGCGGCTGCAGCTCGCGGAAGCGACGAGCGACGTGCAGATCGACGAACTCGTCGCCGGGCGCATCGATGCCGGGCTCGTCATTCCGCCCGTACCGCCGCGTCACGCGGCCGGATTGTCGTACCTGCCCGTCGTGCGCGAACCGCTGGTGGTCGCGATGCCGGCCGGGGCATCCGATGCGCCGGAGGACGCGCCCGTGCAGCTCGCCGAGGTCGCCGCGTTGCCGCTCGTGATCTTCCCGCGTCGTTTGGCGCCCGGCTTTTATGACATCATTACAGGCTGCTACGGCGCGGCGGGGGAAACCCCGCACATCGGCCAGGAGGCGATCCAGATGCAGACGATCGTCAGCCTCGTGTCGGCCGGCATGGGCGTCGCACTGGTGCCGCAATCGCTGCGTAACCTGCGGCGCACCGGCGTGGTCTACCGGCCGCTCGCCGGCCCTGCGCCGGTCGTCGAGACGGGCCTCGTGTGGCGCACCGGCGACGTGAGTCCCGTGCTCGCCGGCTTCATCGACGTCGTGCGCGCGCAAGGTCTTGCCGCGTGACGTGAACGATGGCGCGCGCGCACCGTCCAACGCGCGGTGCCGCACATGTGCGACGGCCGTACCGTATTCGAAAACTTCTTCGCTAACCCATGATCATTCACCCGAATTTCGACCCCGTTGCGATCCATCTCGGGCCGCTGGCCGTGCGCTGGTATGGCCTCATGTATCTCGTCGGCTTCATCGCGGCGATCGTCGTCGGCCGGATCCGCCTGAAGCTGCCGTACGTCGCGGCGCAGGGCTGGACCGCGAAGGACATCGACGACATGATGTTCTACGGCGTGCTCGGCACCGTGCTCGGCGGCCGGCTCGGCTACGTGCTGTTCTACAAGGCCGATTTCTATTTCTCGCATCCGCTCGACGTGTTCAAGGTGTGGGAAGGCGGCATGTCGTTTCACGGCGGCTTCCTCGGCGTGACGCTCGCGATGATGCTGTTCGCGTGGCAGCGCAAGCGCCACTGGCTGCAGGTCACCGATTTCGTCGCGCCGATGGTGCCGTTGGGGCTCGCGGCCGGGCGGCTCGGCAACTTCATCAACGGCGAACTGTGGGGCCGCGTGACCGATCCGACGGCGCCGTGGGCGATGCTGTTCCCGGGCGCGATGCGCGACGATGCGGCATGGCTGCCGAAACATCCGGAACTCGTCGAGAAGTGGCATCTCGCGGACGTGTTCATGCAATACCAGATGCTGCCGCGCCATCCTTCTCAGCTCTATGAAATCGCGCTCGAAGGGATCGCGCTGTTCTTCGTGCTGTTCCTGTTCGCGCGCAAGCCGCGGCCGATGGGCGCGATATCCGCGCTGTTCCTGATCGGTTATGGCCTCGCGCGTTTCACGGTCGAGTTCGCGCGCGAGCCCGACGACTTCCTCGGCCTGCTCGCACTCGGCCTGTCGATGGGGCAGTGGCTGTCGCTGCCGATGATCCTCGCCGGTATCGCGATGATGATCTGGGCGTATCGCCGCCGCGCGGCGAATGCGAATGCGGCTGCTTGAAATGGCTACATGAGGTGGCCGCATGACGCAGTAACGATGCATGCGCGCCTGGCGCGCGCGTCGGTCACCCCGATGCACATGAAAACGCCGACCCTCGGGCCGGCGTTTTTCGTTTCCGACGACTGCGCGATGCGCGTTACTTCATCTGCACCGAGCCGTTGACGGTGACCGACACGGTGGCCTTGCCGCCTTCGACCGCGATCGGCGCGCTCATCTTCGCGCTGTCCATCGGCGCCGCGGCCATCGCCATCATGCGCGGGTACGGCTGCACGTTGCGGCCGCTGCCGACGTTCACGTCGCGGATCGTGTAGCTGCTGTAGCCGAACGCCTTCGCGGCTTCGTCCGCGCGGGCGCGGAACGACTTGATCGCTTCGGTCGTGAGCTTCTGCTCGGCCGTGCGCTGTGCTTCCGGCGACAGCGAGAATTCGACGTTCGCGACCTGCATCAGGTTCGACAACTGGCCCGCCAGCTTCGACGCCGCGGCGAAATCGCGCGATTCGAGCGCGACCTCGGTGCGGCCGCGCCATGCGGAAATCTTGCCGTCGCGATCGGTGCTCGGATACACGGAGAACGCGCCCGTGTGCGCGGTGACGCCCGACACGCCCTTCGCCTGCGACAGCGCCGCATCTGCGCGCTGGTTCAACTGCGCGGTGAGGCTGCCCGGGTCCTTGGCCTGCTGCTCGTAGAACAGCGTGATGTGGATGATGTCCTGCGGCACGTCGGCACTGGCCTGCGACGACAGCGACAGCACGCCCGCCGGCTCCGGAAAGTGCGGATTCGCCGCCTGCGCGTGCGCGGCGGGCGACGCGAGCGTCAGCGCGACGGGAACGGCGGCGGCGAGGGCGAGCGACAGCGCGAGTGCGGATTTCTTGGTCATTGTTGGACTCCTTGTGCGAGGGCGCGCACGCGGATCACGCGTGCGCGACGCGGGCGTACCGCGCGACGAAAAAACGACAGCCGGCCCGATTGGCCGACAGCGGTTGCTTAGGCTGCGCGAATGCTTCGCGAGTTCCGTTACGGCAACGCGTACTGACCGGATTTGACGTTTGGCGCGCGCCTACTTCATCAACTTTTCGGTGATGAATCGCCATTCCGCCCGCGTGACGGGCGTGATCGACAGCCGGTTGCCGCGCGCGAGCACGCGCATGTCGGCGAGCTCGTCGTGTTCGCGCAGCGCGGCGAGCGGCACGAGCGGCGACTTCTTCACGAAGCGCACGTCGACGAGCAGCCAGCGTGGCGCTTCCTGCGTCGATTTCGGGTCGTAATAGGGGCTTTTCGGATCGAACTGCGTGGGATCGGGGTAGGGCGTCGACGATACTTCGGCGAGGCCCGCGATGCCCGGCTCGGGGCAACTGGAGTGATAGAACAGCACGCCGTCGCCGATCTTCATCGTGTCGCGCATGAAATTGCGCGCCTGATAGTTGCGCACGCCGGTCCACGGCAGCGAGCGCTGCGGTGCGTTGGCGAGATCGTCGATGCTCGCTTCGTCCGGTTCGGACTTCATCAGCCAGTATTGCATGGTCGTGATCGACGCAGAAAGAGGCTGCTACAAAAGAAAACGGCACCGGGCGTTGCCCGATGCCGTTGGATAGGCCCCCGCCTTGGCCGCTAGGCCGGCATCCTGAACCTGAGGTTCAGAATTGGTCGCAGTTAGCAGCACTTCGGGTACATCAGACAGAGTGACGCGCGCGCCCGTGCTACAAATTTCCGCAACCGTGCACATGGCATTGGTTCAAGGAATATATGACCTTGGCGAACCAGGCAGGGAAGCTGACTGAACTGTGTTTCGATGCGCCAATTTGACCACCGTTGATCGTCGAGATCAAGCGGAATCGACGTATCGTTTGAAACGTTACTGCGTCTCGTGCTGTGCGAGCACCGCGCCGAGCTGTTCGTTCATCTGGTGCATTGTACGACGGATTTCCTCGGCCGGAAATGCTTCACCGTGCCGCACGCTCGTTTGCAGTCGCAGCAATTCCGATGCGAGGGACAGCGCCGCCATCACCGCGATGCGATCGGTGCCGCGCACCGAGCTGTTCGAGCGGATTTTCGACATTTCGGCGTCGACGCGTGCGACCGCTTCGAGCAGCGCCGCTTCGGTCTCGGCCGAACAGGCGAGCCGATACGGCTGACCGAGAATCGAGACTTCGATCTGCTTGGTGCTCATGCATGTTCTCCGTGGCTGGCCGCGTCATCGCCATCCGTGCGCGCCTGCGCATCGAGCAGGTCGAGCTGGTTGTCGGCTTGCTCCGCGCTCTTCGAGCGCGGCAGCTTTTCGAGAATCGCGTTCAGTTTCACCTGGGCGTCGTCGATCTTCGCCGACAGCGTGTCGCGCTCGGCCGCGAGCGCATTGCGTTCGTCGCGCAGCTGCGCGAGTTCCGCGCGGACCGTGTCCGCTTCCGCGCGCAATTGCGCGACCTGCTCCTCGAGCGCGAGCCGTTCCGAGTGATAGCGCTTGTTCAGCGAAATCAGACGGCCAATATTTTGAGATAGGGTTTCGAGTTCGTTGAGCATTTGCTGCGTCCTCTAAAGACCCAGCATTTTAGCGCGGAATAACGCGCAATCCGACATCTGTAACGTTTCCAGTCGTAACACCCCGGCTTCTTGCCGCGAATAGGCGTGTCCCGCGCCGCTCCGGACGCTTCCTTGACGCTCGCGCGACCGCCTCCTAAACTGGCGCCGCCTCGGTGCTCGCGCGCAGGACGCGCGGTTAAACGGGAAGCAGGGTGCGGGCTCCACGAGCGTGCCAACCTGCGCTGCCCCCGCAACGGTAAGCGGCCGCGTCGTGTGACGCAGGCCGGCTCGGGCGCGTTTCGCGTGCAGGTCGCAGGCGGGCGCGGGCCACTGCGCGTCATCGCGCGGGAAGGCGAGCCGGACCGCCGCCAGCCCGGATACCGGCCGAG
>NZ_JACFYV010000109.1:0-21791 GCF_016759955.1 Burkholderia sp. KCJ3K979 | reverse complement strand
GATCAGGTGCTGGAACGCAAGCCGGAATTCGCCGCGGTCGCGGGCCAGCAGCGCCAGCGCGGCGGCCAGTCCGCCGCCCGCGCTTTCGCCCGCCACGCCGATCCGCGCGGCGTCGATGCCGAGCGTGTCGGCGTGACGGAACACCCATGCGAGCGCCGCGTAGCAGTCTTCGATCGCGCCGGGAAACACCGTTTCCGGCGCGAGGCGATAGTCGATCGAGATCAGCGCGCAGCCGAGTTGTGTGACGAGCAACCGGTGCACCGCTTCGAGCTCCTTCGCCGCGCCGCGCACGTAGCCGCCGCCGTGCATGTGGACGATCGCCGGGAGCGGGCGCGCGTGGCCGTCGGGCAAATAGACGAGGACCGGGACGTCCGGCGCGCCGGCCGGGCCGGGTACCGTGCGGCGTTCGAGCGTGCTGCCGGCCGGGTCGGGCGGCGGCAGCGGCAGCACGCGCTGGCGCGACTGTGCGAGGTTGTCGGCGCTGAGCGTGACGGTCGGCCAGGTCTCGAGCAGCGGGCGGATTTCGGGATCGACGAGAGGCAGGGTGTTCAACGCAGGGCTCCATCGTGGAAGTGGGCGGCGCGCCGCGGTCAGAGCACGCTGCGTGCGACGACCCAACGGTGCACCTCGGTCGGGCCTTCGAAGATGCGCATCAGCCGCGCCTCGCTGGCCATCTGCTGCAACGGCATTTCCTTCGTCATGCCCATCGCGCCGAGCGTCTGCATCGCATGATCGATGACGGTCGACGCCATTTCGGTCGCGAACACCTTGACCATCGAGATCTGCGTACGGGCGTCCTGCCCGGCATCCACGCGCGCGGCCGCTTCGTAAGTCATCAGGCGGCATGCGTGGATCTGCGTGAGCGCGTCGGCGACCCACCACTGGACCGCCTGGCGCTCCGCGAGCGGCACGCCGAAGGTCGTGCGCTGTTTCGCATGGTCGCACAGGAGCGCGACCGCGCGCTCGGCGCGGCCGATGCACCACGCGGCCATCTCCAGCCGCCGGTTCGCGAGCCGCGCCTGCATCGGCGCGAAGCCGGCGCCTTCCCGGCCCAGCAGTTGCGCGCCGGGAATGCGGCAGTCTTCCAGCACGATTTCGTAGGTCGACAGCCCGCCGATCATCGGAATCCGGCGTTCGATGACGAAACCCGGCGTGTCGCGATCGACGATGAACGCCGACATGCCGCCGCGCTTGCCCTTGCTGCGATCGGTCAGCGCCATCACGATCGTCCAGTCGGCTTCGGCCGCGTGGCTGATCCAGATCTTCCGGCCGTTCAGCACCCAGCCGTCGCCGTCGCGCACGGCGGTCGTCGACAGCGCGCCCGGATCGGAGCCGGCGCCCGGCTCGGAGATTGCCATCGCGGCACGCGTGGCGCCGCGTGCGTACGGGTCGAGATAGCGCGCGCGCTGCGCCGCGTCGGCCGCATCGCACAGCATCCGCAGGTTCGGCGAGTCGGGCGGCAGGATGTACGGGGTCACGGTCGTGCCGATCGCCTCGTTCACGCCGACCATCGCGACGGCCGGCAGATCCGAGCCGCCCGCGGCGAGCGGCGCGTCGAGTCCCCACAGGCCGAGTTGCCGGGAGCGTCCGTCGAGGTGCGCACGTTCGTCGGCGAGCAGCCCGAAGCGCTGGCCGTCGGCCTCGCGCGCCATCACCGCCGCTTCGAGCGGAATCAGTTCGTCCTTCACGAAACGCGCGACGAGGTCGCGGATCATCCGGTGTTCGAGTTCGAGTTCGAAATTCATGAGGGTGGTCCGTTCGGGAGAGAAAGAAGGCGCGCCGTCAGCCGGCGTTCGTGTGCACCGCCGCGCGGGCGCGCAGCGTCCCGAGCAACGCGAGCGCGCCGGCCGCCAGCAGCGCGGCATTGAAATAGAGGCCGCCGCGCATCGATCCGGTGGCCGTGTTGAGCACGCCCATCAGGAACGGGCTCGCGAATCCGCCGATCGCGCCGGTCATCGTGATCGCCGCGATCGCGACCGCCATCGAGCGCTTCGGCAGCGCGAGCCCCGGCAGCACCCAGAACGCGGGCAGTGCCGCGGCGTGCATGGCGACCGCGATGCACAGCGCGATCATCAGATGCGACGTGCCGGCGCTGCTCGCGAGACCAGCGAGCGCCGCCGCGCACGCGAGCATCGCGACGGCGCCGTGCTTGCGCCATTCGCGCCGGCGCTCGGTGCGCCAGCCCATCGCGAGCATGCCGGCGATGCCGCACAGGTACGGCAGCGCGGACAGCAGTCCGATCTGCATCGCGCCATGCAGGCCGCCGCGATGCAGGATCACGGGCATCCAGAACACGAGCGCGTAGCCGGCGGCCGCGATCGCGAAATTGGCCGCGCACAGCAGCCAGAAATCGCGATGTGCGAGCAACGGCCGTGCCGCGTTCGCGGCCGGCGTATCGGCTTCGGCCTGCGCGTGGGCGGCGCGCAGCGCGGCCTTGTCGGCGTCCGACAGCCAGCGGGCGTCGTCCGGCCGGTCGTCGAGAAAGCGCAGTGCGACGAGGCCGAGCGCGCTGCTCGGCAGCCCTTCGACGACGAACAGCCATTGCCAGCCGCTCAGGCCGCCCACGCCGTCGAAGTACGACAGAATCGCGCCCGACACGGGGCCGGCGATCAACCCCGCGAGATACAGCGCGGTCATGAACAGCGCGAACGCCTTGGCGCGCTGCCGCGGCGGATACCACGCGCCGAGATAGAACAGGATGCCGGGGAAGAAGCCGGCCTCGAACACGCCCAGCAGGAAGCGGCACGCGTAGAACTGCGCGGGCGTCGTGACGAACATCGTCGCGGCCGAGCCGAGGCCCCACAGCACCATGATCCGGGCAATCGTCCGGCGCGCGCCGATCCGCGCGAGCCACGCGTTGCTCGGAATCTCGAACGCCATGTAGCCGATGAAGAAGATGCCCGCGCCGAGCCCGTAGACGGCGTCGGAGAAGTGCAGTTCGGCGGCCATCTGCGCGTGCGCGAAGCCGATGTTGATCCGGTCGATGAACGACAGCGTGTAGCACAGGATCAGGAACGGCAGCAGCCGGCGCGAGATCCGGCGATAGAGCGCCTGCGTCGCGCCGTCGTCGACGGCGGCCGGGTGGGTCGAAAGGGTCGGGGTCATGGGCACTCCGTCAGAAGCGGTGAACGATGCCGAGCGCGAACACCTGCTCGGTGCCGCCCGGTTGCGGCTGCAGGCCGGCGACGACGGTATTGCGGGCGTCGCCGCTGTTCTTCATGTAGAGATAGCGGGCGTAGAGCGAGGTCCGCTTCGACAGCGGATGGTCGTAGCCGACGCCGAGCGCGGTCGCGTCGTTCGCCGAGCCCTTCACGTCGCGGCGCACCACCGACACGAGCACGCGATCGAGCGCACCGACGTTGATCGACGCGCCGACGCTCGCGGTCGAGAACGCGGGCAGGCGCGCGGCCGTGCCGACGCCGTACAGGAACGCGGCGTACAGCTTGACGTGCGCGAACGCGTAGTTGGCCGCGAACACGTAGTGGCGGGTCGTCGACGGGGAGATGACGGGTGCGAGGTTGCCGGCCGACGTATCGCCCTGGAAGCCGGCGCCGACGTACAGTCCGCCGATCCGGTATTGCAGCCCGGCGCCGTAGTTGCGTCCAGCCTGCGTCGAGAGCGCGTTCGGCGTCGGAAAGCCGTACGTGGCCATCACGCGCAGGCCGTTCCGGTCGGGGCTCAGGTACGACGCCGCCTGGTTGAAGCGCGGAATCGGCGGCGTCGTGTTGCTCGTGATCGTGTCCGTCGACGTGGCGAGCAGCGCGAGCGGCGACAGCCGTTCGTTGAGTCCGAACGGATCGCCGTCGTACACGACGTAGAACGCGGGCGTGTATTGCCGGCCGAGCCGCAGGTCGCCGTAGCGCGTGTTCTGCAGCGACACGTACGCCTGCCGGTAGAACAGCGTGCCGCCCTGGAACGATCCGTCGGCCGGCGAGAAGCCGCTTTCCAGCACGAATTTCGTCGACGTGCCGCCGCCGAGATTCTCGACGCCCGTCAGGCCGAAGCGGCTCGTCGACGCGCCACCGCCGCTTTGCCGCATGCTCGATAGACTGCCGATGCGATCGAATTCGACGTAGCTATCGACGATCCCGTACAGCGTGACCGACGACGCGTGCGCCGGCGTGGCGCACAGCACGCACGCGCCGACCAGGAATGCTTTCCGTTGCATGAAGGTGTCTCCGTCCATGTTTTTTGGGCGCGCCCGCGTTCTGGGAGCGGTGCGCGCGGGTGCTGCGGTGCGGCGCCGGCCTCAGCGCCCCTTGAACACCGGCTTGCGCTTCTCGAGAAACGCGCGGGCGCCCTCGATCCGGTCCTCGCTCGCGTAGACGTCGGGGCCGACGTCCAGCCGCAGCGCGGCGGCCACCGGCAGCCCCTGGCTGCGCGTCGCGGTTTCCTTGATGCGGCGGATCGTGAGCGGCGCGTTCGCGGCGATCGTCTGCGCGAGCTCGCGCACGGTGTCGTCGAGCGCGGCGCCGGGCACGACGCGGTTGAGCAGGCCGGCGCGTTGCGCTTCGTCCGTGTCGAAGCGGCGGCCCGTGAACAGCAGCTCCATCGCGATCGCGCGCGGCAACATGCGCGGCAGCAGCACGCTCGCGAAGTTCGCACCCATGCCGACTCGCGCTTCGGGCAGCGCGAAGGTCGCGTGATCGGCGGCGATCCGCAGGTCGCACGCGAGCGCGATTTCGCAGCCGCCGCCGATCGCGTAGCCGTTGATGGCCGCGATGGTCGGCTTGCGCAGCTCCAGGATCAGCTCGTGCACGTTGCGTGCGAGCCCGCGCATCGGCTGCATTCCGCGGATCTCGGGGTCGCCGAGATCGACGCCCGCGCTGAATGCGCGTTCGCCCGCGCCGCGGATCACGATGACGCGAATCGACGGGTTGTCGTCGAGCGTGACGAGTTCGTCGCACAGGCGGCGGATCGCTTCGGCGGACAGCGCATTGGCGACGTGCGGGCGATGGATCGTCAGCCACGCGATGCCGTCGGCGTCGTCGCGCAGGATCGACGGGGCATCGTCGCGCGCCGGTGAAGAAAAGCGCGGGGTGGTCATGACGCGCTCCCGGCCACGTCCGCCCGCGTGTCGTGCAGCACGCCGGCTTGCCGCAGCGCGTCGCGGCGTGCCGCGTCGATCCCGAATGCGTCGAGCACGGTGTCGGTGTCGGCGGCGAACGGCTGGGGTGGCCGGCGTATCGATCCAGGCGTGCGGGACAGCTTGGCGGGGATGCCCGCGCCGGTGTACGTATCGGTGTCGACGAACATCGCGTTGCGCGCCGTCTGCGGATGGCCGAACGCATCGGCCACGGTGTTCACCGGCCCCGTCGCGACGCCGGCGTGCATCAGCCGCTCGACGACCTCGTCCGCCTGCAGTTCGGCGGTCAGCTGGCCGAGCAGCGTGTCGAGCGCTTCGCGATGCGCGACGCGCTGCGCATTGGTCGCGAAGCGTGGATCGTGCGCCAGCTCGGGCATGCCGAGCGCGTCGACGAGCCGCGCGAACGTGCGGTTGTTGCCGGCGCCGGTCGCAACCGGCTTGTCCTTGCACGGATAGACGCCGTACGGCGCGATCGCGCCGTACACGTTGCCGGTCGCGACGGGCACGTCGCCGGTCGCCATCCAGCTCGTGCTGACCGGATGCAGCATCGACAGCGCGGTGCTGAACAGGTCGATGTCGACGTGCTGTCCGAGGCCGGAGCGCGTCCGCTCGACCAGCGCGATCAGGATGGTGGAGACGGCGCTCAGGCCGGCCGCGTAATCGACGACCGGAAACGGCACCTTGAGCGGCATGCCGCCCGGCTCGCCGTTGATCGACATGAAGCCGGCGAGGCCCTGCGCGACCGCGTCGTAGCCCGGAAACCGCGAGAGCGGGCCGTCGGTGCCGTAGCCGGAAATCGAGCAGTGGACGAGGCGCGGAAAGCGTGCGCGCAGGCAGTCTTCGTAGCCGATGCCCCAGCGTTCGAGCGTGCCCTGCTTGAAGTTGTCGATCAGCACGTCGGCCGTTTCGAGCACGCGCAACAGCACGTCGCGTCCGTCGGGATGCGACAGGTCGAGCGCGAGATTGCGCTTGTTGCGGTTGAGCCCCCAGTAGTAGCTGGAGATGCCGTTCGGCATCGCGGGCCCCCAGTCGCGCGTTTCGTCGCCCTGCGGCGGTTCGATCTTGATGACGTCCGCGCCGTGGTCGGCGAGCGTCTGCGCGCAGAACGGCCCCGCATAGACGCGGCTCAGGTCCACCACGCGCACGCCTGCGAGTGCGCCTTCGTTGCTGCTGGTCATGACGATGTCTCCTTCGATGTGGATTCGGCAGGCCGGCAGGCCGGCCTGCGCCGGCTGCACGGTCGCGATGCGACGCGGGTTCAGTCGCGCGCGGCGAACAGCGCATTGACCGCCGCGCGATGTTCGGGGCTGGCGTGCGCGAACGCCTGGTACGACGCCGACAGGTCGAGCAGCGTGTCGAGGCTTGCGTGGCGGCCTTCGCGCAGCAGCCGCTTGGTCAGCCGCAGCGCGCTGCCCGAATGGCGGGCGATGCGGCCGGCCAGTTCGTGCGCATGCGCGAGGAGGTCGCCGTCAGGCACGACGCGCGACACGAGCCCGCAGCGCAGCGCGTCCTGCGCGTCCAGCGCATCGCCGGTGAACGACATTTCCGCGGCGACCGCGGCACCGACGATCCGCGGCAGGAACCATGCGCCGCCGTCGCCTGGCACGAGACCGAGCGCGATGAAGCTCTCCGCGAAGCGCGCGCGCTCGGCGGCGATGCGGATGTCGCACATGCATGCGAGATCGGTGCCGGCGCCGATGGCCGGGCCGTTGACCGCCGCGATGGCCGGCACTTCGAGGTGCTCGAACGCATGCGCGAGCCGCTGGATGCCGCGGCGATAGCTGGTCCGGATCGCGGCAGGGTCGTGTGGGCCGGCTTCCACGAATGCGCGCATCGCCTTCACGTTGCCGCCCGACGAGAACGTCGTGCCGGCTCCGGTCAGTATCAGCACGCGGATCGATTCGTCGCGGTTCGCTTCGTCGCAGCATTCGGTCAACGCGTCGATCGTATCGGTGTCCGAAATGGCGTTGCGAGTGTCGGGACGGTTCATCGTGACGGTCAGGATCGGGCCCTGCCGTTCACGGATCAAAAAGGCTGCCATGGTGTCTCCGTATGTTCTGTGCCGCGGGACTTCACGTCGCGGGCCGAAGCCTAGTATCGTCACGACGGTCGGCGGCGGGAAATTCCGTTCCACATACGTGGAAGGCCCCTGCCGGTCGCTGCGGAGGGGGCGGGATGAGCGGAAACGTGGTCAAGAGCGCGGCGCGCGTATTCGAGGTGCTGGAACTCTTCAGCACCTTGCAGCGGCCGCTGAGCGTGCGCGAGATCGCGACGCGCTGCGGGTATCCGGGGTCGAGCGCGGCGGCGTTGCTCACCAGCATGAAGACGCTCGGCTATCTTGCCTACGACGATGCAACCCATGCGTATGCGCCCACCGCGCGGCTCGTCAATCTCGGCGAAGCGCTGGTCGATTCGGCGGCCGGCAGCCGGCGGCACTGGCATGCGGTCGCGAAGCGGCTGGCGGCGCGCACGCACGAGGCGGTCGTGATCGCGGTGCAGAGCGACCTGTACGTGCAGTACATCGACGCGGTCGAGGGCTCGCATTCGATTCCGGTGCAGTTCTATGCGCCGATCGGCACGCGTCGCGAGATCTGCATGTCGGGCCTCGGCTGGGCGTTGCTGAGCATTCAGCCCGACAGCACGATTCGCCGGCTCGTGTCGCGCAGCATCCGCCGGATCGGGAAGTCGGGCAGGACGATCGACGAGGACGTCGTGCTCGACAAGGTCGAACAGACGCGCCGGCTCGGCTATTCGTATTCGGCGCATACCGTGACGCAGGGCGCCGCGATGATCTCGATGGTGATCGCGGACGGCTGGAACGGGCTGCCGTTGGCGATGGGCGTGGCCGGGCCGGTCGAGCGGATCGACCCGCATCGGGACGCGATCGTGCGCGCGATGCGGTTGGCGCTGGCGGAGCGGGCGGGCGACGGGTTGCGCTAGGGCCAGCGCAAGCCCGTCACTAGCGTGAGCAGGCGCTGGCCGCGAAGCCGGTGCGCGCAGGCATTCACATAGAATCGGAAAGTTTCGCCGCTCCTGTCCCGACTGCAGTTCAGCGAGGTCGCCATGTCATTGAATGCACCGCTTGCCGGTATCCACATCGTCGAATTCGAAGGTCTCGGCCCCGGCCCGCTCGCGGGCTGGATGCTCGCCGGCATGGGCGCGCGCATCACGCTGATTGCACGCCCGTCCGGCCGGACCAGCGCGCCGGACGCGCTGCGGGCTCGCGACGGCGACTTGTTGCGCGAAGGCAAGACGATCGTCGAACTCGACCTGAAGGCGCCGGCCGGGCGTGACGCCGCGCTCGACCTGATCGCGCAGGCCGATGCGTTGATCGAGGGCTTGCGGCCCGGCGTGATGGAGCGGCTCGGCCTCGGGCCCGACGCCTGCGCGCGCCGCAATCCGAAGTTGGTCTACGGGCGCATGACGGGCTGGGGCCAGGATGGACCGCTCGCGGCCGCGGCCGGGCACGACCTGAACTACGTCGCGCTGACCGGGCTGCTGTCGCTGTCCGCGCCGCGTGACGGCCGGCCAGGCGTGCCGCCGACCGTCGTCGGCGATGCGGGCGGCGCGCTCGGGCTTGCGTTCGGCATCGTCTGCGCGTTGCTCGACGTGCGCGGCGGTGGGCCGGGGCGCGTGGTCGACGGCGCGATCTTCGATATCGTGTCGATGCTCGGATCGCTCGCATTGTGGGCACGCGCGAACGGGCAGCTCGACGGCGCGCAGCCGAGCCTGTTTCACGACGCGCCGTTCTACGACGTGTATCGCTGCGCGGACGGCGAATGCGTGACGATCGGCGCGCTCGAGCCGCCGTTCTATGCGCTGCTGATCGAACGGCTCGGGCTGACCGACGTCGATCCCGCGTCGCAGTACGACCGGGCGCGCTGGCCCGCGCTGAAGGCGCGTTTCGCGGAAGTGTTCGCGCAGCAGCCGTCCGCGCACTGGCGCGCGTTGCTCGAAGGCACCGACGCGTGCTTCGCGCCGGTGCTGAGCGTAGCCGACGCGGCCGCGCATCCGCACAATGTGGCGCGCGGGATCTATCGGACGGATGAGCACGGGAACGTGCGGGCACGGGTGGCGCCGCGGTTTTTGCCGTTGGCGGGGGATGAAACAGACTAGGGCTGTCTTTCAGGAGGGTGCCTCCGTTCGTCGACGGTCGAGTGTCGAGTGCATCAGGGTGTCAATTTTGGTGCTTGGTCTCGTATCAAATTAAGTACAATCGACGCTCGATTGGAGAAAGAGCGGGTATGCCTCACACCATTCTGGCTGGCATGACGGCTAGCGTCTCGGAGCTGAAGCGGAATTCGATGGGAACCGTTGCCGCGGGCGACGGTTTTCCGGTCGCCATCCTGTATCACAACGAACCCGCGTTCTACTGCATTCCAGCGAAGACGTGGGAGGCGATGGTCGAACGCCCGGAAGACATCGAGGACAATGCGTTGGTCGATTCGCGCGCCAGGGGGAAGGTCGTCAAGGTCAAGCTGAATGACCTTTGAACTCGCCTTTTTCGAGCCTGCATTGAAGGGGGGGACGCTCGATCGAACCGTGCGCGATCAGTTCAAAGCGAGCTAGCCCGAGCGGCTCGAGCATCCTCGCATCCCGTCAGCCAAATTGCACGGCCACCCGGATTGCTACAAGATCAAGTTGCGTGGTGTCGGCTATCGCCTCGTCTACGAAGTGCGCGACGAGGAAGTCATCGTGCTGGTGATCGCGGTGGGCCGCCGCGAGCGTGATGCGATCTGGCTGCGATGAAACGCTAGTGCGACAGGCGTCGCGGCATCGATGCTTGCCGACGCAGCAACTCACGCCGTCTCCACCGGCGCATCCGGCATCTTGCCGTCGCCGACGCGGTTGATCGTGCCTTGCGCGATCGCGACGAGCCGCTCGTGGTCGCCGTCGATGACGAACACGTGGCACTGGCAGGTCGCCTGGTGCCGGCCCGCGTAGACGAGCTTCGCGCGGGCGACGAGCGTACCGTTCACGGCCGGCCTCAGATAGTTGATCTTGTATTCCGCGGTGATCACGCGCGGGCCGAGCACGAGCGCGCCGGCGAACGTCAACGCGTTGTCCGCGAGATAGCTGATGACGCCGCCGTGCACGAAACCGTGCTGCTGCCGCAATTCCTCGCGCACCGGCAGACACAGCGACACTTCGTTGTCGCCGATATGCATCAGCTCCGTGCCCAGCAGCATGCTGAACGGTTGCGCGCGCAATGCGCCGCGCGCGTGGTCCGTGATGTCGGTCATCGAACGTCCCTCGAAATGAGTGCCTGCTTGCGCTGAACTCTAGGAAGGGGGCTCCGGATAAGCAAGGAAATTCGTCCGCGTTTCGTGCAAATCCCGGCGCGATGCGACGCGATTATTGCGTCGAATACGCAAGATCGCCGCGTTTGCGGGCGATTCGACGCGAATGCGCGAGCGACGCGCGCGATTGACCTGCGTGGCGGCCATTCCGCCTAAAGTCCGACGAAGAAATGCCGCTAATGCCGGGGCATTGCCTCATCGTCCGCTCTCCAGGAATCCCCATGTTCGGAAAAATCAAGCTCGCGTCGGGTCTGCTCGGCGTGTTGACCGTGTTCTGTCTCTTCCTGTTCGCGATCGAAGCGCTCGGCTTCTGGGCGCTCACGTCGACGCGCAGCGGCGTCGACGATCTGTCGAACGTCGCGATCGCGCAGGTCGACGCGGCCAGCCGGGCGACCGAGCAACTGCTCGACGCGCGCATCAACCTGTCGCGTGCCGGCACGCGGATGGTGCGCGGCGGGCCGAAGCCCGAGGACATCATCCGCCACGCGGGCGCGTCGCTCGCGGAAGCGGACAAGGCGTTCGCCGTACTGACGACCGCGCAGGCGGTCGACGACACCAACCGCGCGCGCGTCGCGGCGCTCACCGAGCGCTATCGCGCGCTGCGCGGCGCGCTGGGCGAACTCGTGCAGTTCCTCGACGCCGACAACATCCAGGCGTTCCTCGACCAGCCGACCCAGGGCTTCCAGGACGCGTACATCGCCGAACTGCATCGCTTCACCGACTATGGCGGCACGTCGAGCCGCGCGGCGCTCGACACGATCGACGGCGGCATGCTGTGGTTCAAGTCGGTCGGCATCGTGCTGCTGGTGGCGATGCTCGCGGCGAGCGCCGCGATCTACGCGGCCGCGCGGCGCGCGGTCGTCGCGCCGCTGGAGCAGGCCGGCCGCCATTTCGAGCGGATCGCGCAGGGCCGTCTCGACGAAGCCGTGCAGGCGGGTGGCGTGTTCGAGATCGACCGGATGCTGCGCGCCCTCGGCGCGATGCAGACGAGTATCGCGGGCACCGTGCGCACGGTGCGCCAGGCGTCCGACGCGATCCACCTGGGCGCGGGCGAGATCGCGGGCGGCAACGCCGACCTGTCGGCGCGCACGGGCACGCAGGCCGCGTCGCTCGAGGAAACCGCCGCGAGCATGGAGGAATTGACCGCGACCGTCCGGCAGAACACCGACAGCGCGCGCGCGGCGAGCGCGCTGGCCGACGCGGCGCTCGAAGCGACGAGCCACGGCGGCGGCGTGGTCGACAGCGTGATCGACCGGATGCGCGGCATCGCGCAGAGCTCGGGGCGGATCGCGGAGATCATCTCGGTGATCGACGGCATCGCATTCCAGACCAACATCCTCGCGCTGAACGCGGCGGTCGAGGCCGCGCGGGCCGGCGAACAGGGGCGCGGTTTCGCGGTGGTCGCGGGCGAAGTGCGCTCGCTCGCGCAGCGCAGCGCGCAATCGGCGAAGGAGATCAAGGCGCTGATCGAGGATTCGGTCGCACAGATCAACGGCGGCGCGGAGCTCGTCGAGCGCGCCGGCGACGCGATGCGCACGGTATCGGCGTCGATCACGCGCGTCGTGCAGACGATGTCGGAGATCACGGCGGCGTCGGTCGAGCAGAGCGTCGGGATCGAGCAGGTGAACCAGGCCGTCACGCAGATGGATCAGCTCACGCAGCAGAACGCGGCGCTGGTCGAGGAAGTCGCGGCGGCGGCCGCATCGCTGAACGACCAGACCGCGCACCTGTTGCAGGCGGTGTCGGTGTTCGAACTGGGCGACGGACGCGCCGCCCTCGGCGGCCGCGCGGCGCCGTCGTTCGCGGCGACGGATTACGAACCGGTCGGCAGCGCCGCGTAGGCGGTCGCGAGGTGATAGGGCGTCGTCGACGGCATGTCGGCGCGCGACACCTGTCCGGCCGCCGTCTTGCATTCGAACCAGCCGCGCGGATGCAGGAAGCGCGCGGCGAACCGTTCGATCTGGCGTGCGAGCGGCGCGGAGGCCGGCGTGCCGCCGTGCGTCGCGAGCGCGCGCAGGTATTCGGTCTGCGCCCAGATCCGCTGCGTGCCGTCGATGCATGCGCCTCGAGCGTCGAGCGCCGCGCACACGCCGCCCGTCTGCGGATCGACGCCGTATTGCTCGGCGAACGCGAACGCGCGCGACAGCGCGGCGGGCAGCCCGGTCTGCGCGAGCCGCGCACCGGCCGCATCGACCAGATAGAACCACTCGAACTGATGGCCGGGCTCGAAACGGTTGTCGGCTGATCCGAGCGGCAGCTCGGCCACGCAGCCGGTCGCCGCATCGACGAACGTGCGCTCGACGGCCTGCGCGGTGCGCGCGAGCGCATCGTCGAATGCCGGGTCGCCGAACGCATCGGCGGCCGCGAGCCACGCTTCGGTCAGGTGCATCAGCGGATTCTGCAGCGCACCGCTGCCGGATGACGAGAAATCGGCATCGCGCGCGGCATCGAGCAACGCGTCGCCGTGGCGCGGCGCGAAGCGGTCCTGGATCAGCGCGGCGGTTTCCTCGGCCACCGTGCGCGCGGCGGCGGCGCCCGACGCCGCATGCCACGCGGCGCACGCGAACACGATGAACGCGTGCGTATAGAGATCCTTGGTCGTATCGAGCGGCGCGCCCTGCGCATCGACGCTGTAGATCCAGCCGCCGTGGCGCGGGTCGCGAAAGTGCCGGCACAGCGCGTCGAACAGCGTGGCCGCGTGCGCGGTGTCGCCGGCCTGCGCGAACACGAAGAGTTGCCTTGCGCACGCCATTGCGCGATAACGGGTCACGGGCAGCGGCGCGTGAGTGGCCGGATCGACGGCCTCGAACGGCAATTGCAACGCCGAGTCGAACCCTGAACCCCGCCAGATCGGCAAGACGACGTGCGCGAAATGGTGGCGCAGCTGGGCGGCCTGGGCGGAAGCGGAGTCGGAAACGGACATGGCGGGGTTGAGCGCTTGGATCGAAACGTGTCGGCGCGGCCCGGAGAATCGGCGCGGCCGGGGCCAAGGATAAAACATTCCGCGCGACCGGCACCAAAAAAAGGAGAGAAATCGGATGCTCAGCAACCTGGAACTCGTGATGCGGCTCGTTCTCGCGGCGGCGCTCGGCAGCGTCATCGGCTTCGAGCGGGAGCGCCTGTCGTGGGCCGCCGGCCTGCGCACGCACATGCTGGTGTGCGTCGGCTCGACGCTGATCATGATCGTGTCGGCGTTCGGTTTCGCCGACGTGCTCGGCACCAGCGACCACGTCGTGCTCGATCCGTCGCGGATCGCCGCGCAGGTCGTGTCGGGCATCGGCTTCCTCGGCGCGGGCTCGATCCTGCTGCGCGGCGAGATCGTGCGCGGGCTGACGACGGCCGCGAGCCTGTGGTCGGTCGCCGCGATCGGCCTGGCGGTGGGCGGCGGGCTCTATGTCGCGTCGATTTCCGCGACGATCATCATCCTGATCATCCTGGCCGGCATCAAGCCGCTGGAGCGGCGCTATTTCACGGTGCGCCAGCGGCGCCAGCTTGCGTTGACGGTCGCGAGCGGCACGCTGACGTTCGATTCGCTGCACGCGGCGCTCGGCCCGGACAGTGCGCGCGTGAAGCAGTTCATCGTGCAGCGTGCCGACGACGCGGGGGAGCAGGACGAGGTGCGCATCGCGCTGGCGCGCGTATCGGAACTCGAATACAAGGCCATCTGCGCCAAGCTGCGCGCGCTGCCCGGCGTCACGCGCTTCGACGGCGGGAACGGGCTGGCGGGCGACGAATAGCGTGACTCGATTGCGTGACTCGGTTGCGGGGCGTGCGACAATGGCCGGCCACCGATTCCGTTCGACATCCGGGTTCGCGTCTGCGGGCCCCGCTATCCGATTTCCATGACCGAATCCGTTTCCACGCCTCGCTCCCGCTCCCGTTCCACCCGTTCGTCGGCCCGTTCGCGCCCGCGCTCGGCCGCTGCCGCAGGCAGCACGTCCGCCAGGGCGACGGCGCGATCCGGCAGCGCACCGGCCGGCGACGCGCCGCGCGACGAACGGACGCTCGACCTGTTCGGCGATCCGGTGCTGGAGCCGGGCGAGCGCATGCCGGTGACGGCGCACGAGGAAGCGCTGGTGGAAGCCGATGCGGCGGCCGTTGCCGATGACGGGCGACAGGCTACGCTGGACGGGTTCGTCCCGCCGGCGGATGCGGCGGCAACGCATGCGGAAGCGGAAAGGACGGCGGCGCAGGATGGGGCGGTCGAGGCCGTTTCCGTTTCGACACCTGAAGGCGATGTGGCCGCGAACGTCGACGGCGCATCGGCAGAGGGGCTTGCAACGCAGGCCGCCGATTCGCCTGCGGTCGATGGCGGCGTAACGCAGATCGACGTGCCCGCGGTCGACCGCGCCGCGAACGCGGAGACGAAGCTGGAAGCCGAAGATGGCGCTGCGGCGCAGGCGGCGGAGTCGCCAGCGGCAAATGGCGAAGTCGCGAAGCCTGTCGTCGAGGCGGCGGTCGTCAAATCCCGCGAAGGGAAATCTTCGGGCGACGCCGTGAAGGAGCGCCGCGCGTCATCGGGCAGCAAACGCCGGGTCGCTGCCGGCGCCAATGAAGCGGCGGCGACGCCAGCCGCACCGGTTGCGACGAGCGTCGATTCGAAGCCGGAAGCGGTTGACTCGAACCTGCCGCTGGTCGTCGCCGCGCCGGTCGAGCCACAGACGCCGGCACAGCCGACCCAGCCGACCCAGCCGACCCAGCCGACCCAGCCGACCCAGCCGACCCAGTCGGCACAGTCGGCACAGTCGGTGCGGCCGCTCGAACCGGCAATCGCCACACCTTCCGCGAAGCCCCGCGACACGACCCCGCAGCCCGACGTTTCGCCGTCGCCGGTTGCGCAGCCGGCGGTATCCGCCGCCTCGTTCGTGACCAAGCCCTCGTCGGAGCGCCCGCAACCGCCCGCGCCGGCCTTCGATCCAGACACGCACCTGCGCCCGCTGACCGACCGGCTCGCCGCGCTGCAGTCCGACGTGGACGGACTGACGCGGTCGGCCGATCGCGAGATGCGCCGCGTCAACCGGCTGCTGCTGGCGCTGGCCGTCGTCGTGCTGGTAGGGCTCGTCGCGCTGGTGCTGCAAACGCGGCAGATCGCGCACCTGAAGCAGGATGTGGCCACCCAGCAGCAACGGATCGATCGCCTCGCGGCCGATCTGTCGACGCAGCAGGCCACGTTGATGACGCTCGAGGAGCACCACGAAGCGCTCCTGTCGCAAGTCGACCGGCTTCAGCGCAGCGCGAACCGCGAGGCGGCCGTCGCGAAGCGGGTTCGTCGCACCCGCTAACGTTTCGACCCTATCCTGACAGCCCGACGCAGCAAGGATCGCCGTTTCCCGCCGGCGATCGGCTGTCGCGCGGGTGCGGCAAACCGATGCAGTTCGCTGGCAGAGTTCAGGGAAAACCCTTAGAATGGAGGCGTTCTAAGGGAAAACCCTAGTCACATCTGTCAGGAGTCTCACATGAGCTTCATCTTCGCCCTGCTGCAAAAAATCGACGACCTGTTCGTGTCCCCGCACCTGCCGCTCGACGCCGACTACTCGTACGCCGCACGTCACGCCGAAGCCGAGCGCGTGCGCCGTGCAAACCTGGTGCCGATCGTCCTGTACCGTCGCTGATTCGCTGATTCGCTGATTCGCTGATTCGCTGATTCGCTGATTCGGCGCGGCGTCCGCCGTACCTGCTCGCCCGTTTTCCACCGCCGCCTCGCGCGCCGGTGCGACCGTCCCGCTACACTGGAAGTCCGATTCCGTTCACGGCGACCAGGCCATGCTGCAGATGCGGCCGATGACGGCCGGCGAATTCCACGCGTACCGCACGCGAGCCATTGAAGGCTACGCGAGCGATCTCGTTTCCTCTGGGCAAAATGCTGTCGAAGACGCGGCCGATCGTGCACGCGCCTGTTTCGACACGCTGCTGCCGGACGGCCTGCTGACCGCCGGTCAGACCCTCGTCACGCTCATCGACGGCGCCAGCGGCGACACGGTGGGCGACCTCTGGTACGCGATCGTCCCCGAAGGGCCGAACCGCACGCTCTTCATCTACGACCTCGACATCGTCCCGTCCCGGCGCCGTCAGGGCTGGGCCACGTGTGCGCTCGATGCGCTCGACGCCGAGGCGCGTCGCTACGGCGTCACCGAGATCGGGCTGTCGGTGTTCAATCACAACGCGGCGGCGCGTGCGCTGTATCGTTCATGCGGCTTCGTGCCGATCACCACGACGTTGATCAAACCGGTCGTGTCGGACTGAATCCGCCGGCTCGCGATGCATCGTCATGGGGGGCGATTCCACACACTGCGTAGCTGGCCAATGCCGGCACGCTTCGTGATCCTTCCTGACCGACCACCGACCACCGACCACCGACCACCGAACGGCCCGTTCGGCCATCCGGCCTTCACCGCCCGCCGCATCAACGCGCGCGGCCTTTCCATCTCCGCAGCAGCAACGCGTTGGTCACGACGCTGACGCTGGAAAACGCCATCGCCGCGCCCGCGATCACCGGGTTCAGCAAGCCGAGCGCCGCGAGCGGCACGCCGACCAGGTTGTAGACGAACGCCCAGAACAGGTTCTGCTGGATCTTGCGGTACGTGCGTTTGGAGATGTCGATCGCGTCGGCGACGAGCGCCGGGTCGCCGCGCATCAGCGTGATGCCGGCCGTGTGCATCGCGACGTCGGTGCCGGTCGCCATCGCGATGCCGACGTCCGCCGCGGCGAGCGCGGGCGCATCGTTGATCCCGTCGCCGACCATCGCGACGACCCCGCCGTGCGTGCGCTTCAGCTCGGCGACGACCCGCGCCTTGTCGTCGGGCAGCACCTGCGCATGCACTTCGCCGATGCCGAGCGCCGCCGCGACGGCCGCCGCGCTGCCGCGGTTGTCGCCCGTCACGAGCGCGCTCGCGACGCCGCGCGCCGACAGCGCCGCGATCGCGTCGCGGGCGCCCGGCTTCACGGTGTCGCCGAACGCGATCAGCGCGAGCACCGCGCGCGGCGCATCGGAACGCATCAGCCACGAGATCGTGTTGCCCGCGTGTTCGAGTTCCGCCGCGCGCGCATCGAGCGCCGGCGGCACCGCGATGCCGAGTTCGTCGCGCCAGCGCGTGCTGCCGAGCGCCAAGCGCTGCCCGCCGACGTGCGCTTCCACGCCGCGCCCGGCCACCGCGCGCGCATCGGTCGCGACGGCCGACTCGGCTGCGCCGTCCTGTGCGGGCACGTCCGCGTCGTGCGCGACGACCACCGCACGCGCGAGCGGATGGTCGCTCTGCCGCTGCACGGCCGCCGCGAGCGCGAGCGCTTCGGCGCGCGGCACGCCGACGGCGTCGAACGCCGTCACGGACGGCTTGCCTTCGGTCAGCGTGCCGGTCTTGTCGAACGCGATCACGGTCGTGCGTTGCGCAAGTTCGAGCGCTTGCGCGTCCTTGATCAGCACGCCGTGCCGGGCCGCGACGCCCGTGCCGGCCATGATCGCGGCGGGCGTCGCGAGACCGAGCGCGCACGGGCACGCGATCACGAGCACCGCGACCGCGTTGAGGATCGCGGTTTCCGTCCCGGCACCGGCGATCAGCCAGCCGACGAGCGTCAGCACGGCGATGCCGAGGATCGCCGGGACGAACACCTCGCTGACGCGATCGACGAGCCGCTGGATCGGCGCCTTCTCGGCCTGCGCGGATTCGACGAGGCGGATGATGCGCGCGAGCGTCGTCTCCGCGCCGATCGCGGTGGTTTCGACGACGAGCGCGCCTTCGCCGTTGATCGAGCCGGCCGTGACGGCGTCGCCATCGTCCTTCGGCACGGGCAGGCTTTCGCCGGTGATCAGCGATTCGTCGATGTGCGAGCGGCCCGACACGATCCGTCCGTCGACCGGCACGCGCTCGCCGGGGCGGATGCCGACGCGCGTCCCGACGCGCACCTGCGACAGCGGCACGTCGCGTTCGACGCCGTGCTCGACAACGCGCGCACGGTCGGGGCGCAGCGCGTTCAGCGCGCGGATCGCCTCGGTGGTCTGGCGCTTCGCGCGCGATTCGAGCCACTTGCCGAAGCGCACGAGCGTGACGATGACGGCCGACGCTTCGAAATACAGGTGGCCGGGATGCGCGGGATCGCGCAGCAGCATCCACAGGCTCAGCCCGTACGCGGCCGACGTGCCGAGCGCGACGAGCAGGTCCATGTTGCCGGTGCGTGCCTTCACCGCATGCCAGGCCGCCCGGTAGAAGCGCGCGCCGAAGCCGAACTGCACGATCGACGCGAGCACGAGCTGAAGCCAGCCGGGCAGCATCAGGTCGATACCGAACGGTGCGGCGAGCATCGGTGCGACGAGCGGCGCGCTCAGCACGGCGGCGCCGATCACGAGGTTGCGTTCGCGAATCGCTTCGCGGCGCTTGCGTGCGTCGGGGTCCTGCGCGGGGCTGGCTCGCTGTAAGTCGGCGCCGGCCGTTGCGCTGGCGGGTGACGCGGCCGGAAGCGACGCACGGTAGCCGGCTGTGGTGACCGCCGCGATCAGCGTGGCGGCGTCGAGTGCGCCGGCGCCGTGCACCGACGCGCGTTCGGTCGCGAGGTTGACCGTCGCGCGGGCGACGCCCGGCACGGCGGCCAGCGCCTTTTCGACGCGGCCGGCGCAGGACGCACAGGTCATGCCGGCGATGTCGAGTTCGACGTCGGCGGAAGCGGGCGTGGCAGCGGAAGTTGCGGGCCGAGCCGAGACGGCGATCGGTGTCGCGCCGTAGCCTGCCTGTTTCACCGCATCGACAAGCTGGGCGGCGGACACGTCGTTCGACGCGTCGACCGTTGCACGTTCGGTTGCAAGATTGACCGATGCACGCGTGACGCCCGGAACCTTCGCGAGTGCCTTCTCGACGCGCGACACGCAGGACGCGCAGGTCATCCCGTCGATGTCGAGTTCGATGTTTGCGGGCGCGGTGGGCAGGGTAGGGACGCGGGCCGGGACGTCGGTGTCCGACGCCGTCGGCGTCGCGCCGTAGCCGGCCTGCTTCACGGCATCCGCCAATTGCGTGGCCGAAACGCCGGCCGACGCGTCGACCGTCGCACGTTCGGTCGCCAGGTTGACCGATGCACGCGTGACGCCCGGCACCTTGACGAGTGCCTTCTCGACGCGCGACACGCACGACGCGCAGGTCATGCCATCGATATCGAGTTCGATCGTCGTGGCGGCAGCCGGCGTAGGCGGCGTTGCGTCGGGCGTCGCGTGCGCCACATGCGTGGACGCAACCGCTTCGCCGGCCGCTTCGCGCACCGCTGCGCCGTAGCCGGCCTCACGGACGGCGTCAACGAGCTGATCCGGCTCGACGGTTTCCTGCGCGGTGACCGTCGCCGTATGCGCATCCAGATCGACCGCCGCATCGACGACGCCCGGCACGGCGGCCAGCGCGCGCTGCACGCGGCCCGTGCAGCCGCCGCAATGCATGCCGTCGACGTTCAGCTCGATCGTTTGCAGCGCCGCGGAGGCAAGTGGTTCAGTCATGTCGGATTCCCCAAAAGCGCGGTTCGTGCCGCGAATGGTTCCAGTATCAACATTCCCATGATGGTAAGGTCAAGCGTCGGCGACGATGCGACGCAGGTCGATGCGCACAGGGTGTCACAACGCAGGAAAAGCGATCGCCCGGCTTCCGTACGGACAGCCGGTGAGCGCTGAAGCGCCGAGCTTGGCGCTCGCGAGGCGTTTACGGGTCGATGTTCCCGATGCTGTTCCAGATTTTTGCGGAATCCCGTGAACTATTTCAGATTTTTTGACGATTCGGCTAGCGTTTTACCCGTTATTCGGCATATTGGGGGATGCCCTTAGGCGCTATGATACCGGCCTGACATCAGCGCCCCACCGTTACGAAACGTAGCGAAACGGTCATCCGGGCACGCTGGGGTGCCTTGCTTCGCCGTTCGCAAGACGAACAGGGCGTTGACTGAAAAGAACGATATTCGGCCAGTAATCGATGATTGAAAACCAGCGAGAATCAGTTTCTCTGCGACGCGCATGCGCGTCGCTGGCCATTGCGGCGTTGCTTGCGGGATGCGCGTCGCAACCGGACGCGATCCAGCGGAAAACCGGCTGGATGCGCGCGGAAGTCGCCGACTCCTATATCTATGCGTATCCGCTCGTGCTGATGGACGTCGCGAAGGAGGCGGCGACGGGCGGCGACGGCGCGCAGCCGGGGCAGGCGCCGCTCAACACGCTGCGCCACGCGCAGGCGCTGCCGCCCGTCGGCGCGGTCAATCCGCCGCTGCCGGGCGTCGACACGCTCGACTCGACCGGCTGGCTCGACGTCGCCGCCGAACCCATGATCGTCACGCTGCCCGACACGCGCGGCCGCTACTGGGACGCACGCGCGCTCGACATGTGGACGAACGTGCTGTGGTCGTCGTCGAGCGTCGCGGCGCGCGGCGCCCGTGGCGCCGGGCGATCGCAAACGATTGCCTTCGCCGCGAAGGACTGGCAGGGCACGCTGCCGAAGGGCGTACAGCGTGTCGACGTGCCGTCCGCCAATGCGTGGCTCGAAGTGCGGCTGCAGACGAGCGGCGGGCGCGATCTGACGAACGTGAAGAAATTGCAGCGCGCGATCCGCGTGGTGCCGCTGTCGGTCTACACGGGCGCCGAGCGCGGCGCATCGGTCGCGGTCCATGCGGGCAGTGCCCTATCCGAAGCGGTGGGTGGCGGCACGCCGGCCGAACAAGTGACCGCGCTCGACCCGAAGGCGTTCTTCACGCGCTTCGCGCGGGCGCTGCAGGACAATCCGGCGCCGGCCGACGACGCACACGCGCAGGAATCGCTCGGCGACATCGGCGTGACGGCCGGCTACCCGGTGCTGTGGACGGGCGACCGTCTGACGGCCGCGACGGCCGGCGTCGCCGAGGCGCGCGCGCGGCTCGCGACCCCGCCGTCGAACCTGCTGAACGCGAACGGCTGGACCTGGCTGGGCGATACGGCCGGCAAGTACGGCCAGGACTACGCGCTGCGCGCGTATGCGGCCTACACGCAGTTCGGCACCGCGACGCGCGACGACGAGACGCTCGCGATCACCCGCGTCGACAGCGACGGCCACGCGCTGAACGGCGCGAACCGGTACGTGCTGCATTTCGCGCCGGGCGCGCTGCCGCCGGTGCGCGCGTTCTGGACGCTCACGCCGTACACGACCGGTGGCGCGCTGCCCGACGTCGGCTCGGCGCGCCGCTCGCTCGGCGATCGCGACCGGCTGCGCCGCAACCACGACGGCTCGATCGACATCGTCGTGTCGGCGTCGCCGGGCGGCACCCATGCGGCCAACTGGTTGCCGGCGCCGCGTACCGATTTCGCGCTCGCGTTGCGCCTCTACGCGCCGAAGCCGCAGGCGAGCGACGGCTCGTGGATGCCGCCCGTCGTCGTCCGGAAATGAACGGTTGACCGCCGCCGTTGTCCGATCGGCGGG
>NZ_JACFYV010000108.1:0-21885 GCF_016759955.1 Burkholderia sp. KCJ3K979 | reverse complement strand
TCGCCGTTGAAGGTCGGCTTGCAGATCGTCGGACGCAAGGGCGCGGACGAACAGGTCTGCGCGATCGCGGCACACTTCGAGGCTGCACTCGCCGCATGAACCACGATGCGGGCGCCGCTGCCACCGGCGTGCGCCCGCGAACCACGGAATTCCACACCATGTCAGATCGAGTCGTCCTCGTCACCGGCGCCGCGCGCGGGCTCGGCGCCGTCATCGCCGAACGCTTCCATGCGGCCGGCTATCGCGTCGCGCTGGCCGACATCGCCGCCGACGCGATTCACGCGCATGCGCGCGACCTCGACCCGAGCGGCGAACGCGCGCTCGCGCTGCCGCTCGACGTCACGTCGAAACGCGATTTCGAAGCGGCGCGCGATGCGCTCGTCGCGCGCTGGGGCACGATCGACGTGCTTGTCAACAACGCAGGCGCCTCGAAAGTCGTGCCGGCGATGGAAATCACGGCCGAGCAGTTCGACCAGGTGATCGACGTAAACCTGCGCAGCGTGCTGTTCGGTTGCCAGGTGTTCGGCCAGTACTTCGCGCAGCGCGGCGCGGGCCGCATCGTCAACATCGCGTCGCTCGCCGGGCAGAACGGCGGCTCGGCGACGGGCGCGCACTATGCGGCCGCGAAAGGCGGCACGCTGACGCTGACCAAGGTGTTCGCGCGCGATCTCGCCGCGCAGGGCGTGACCGTCAACGCGATCTCGCCGGGCCCGCTCGATCTGCCGATCGTGTACGAAAGCGTCGCGCCCGAAAAACTGCGTCAGGTGCTCGCGAGCCTGCCGGGCGGCAAGCTCGGATCGGCCGGTTTCGTCGCCGATGCGGCCGTGCTGCTCGCGTCGGGCGACGCGCATTTCGCGAACGGTGCGTGCTGGGACATCAATGGCGGACTGTACATGCGTTGAGCGGCGGCACGCATCGGGCGTGTGGTGCCGTGCGCAATACGTGTGGCGTATAGGGCACGCGTGGCGCGTGCCTCGCCTGCTTCACGTGCTTCGTGTGCCGTGGCGTGCCTGCGCAAGCCCGTCCGCAAGCAGCCCCGACCGCTAGCGCGACGACTCTCCGTCGTCGCCCCACACGACCATCACGTCGCGCACCAGCGCGGCGATCGACGTCGCGCCGAGCTTCTCCTTGATGCTCGCGCGATGCACGTCGACGGTCTTCACGCTGATCGACAGATCGGACGCGATCTGCTTGCTGCCCTTGCCGTCCACGACGCCGCGCAGCACTTCCTTCTCGCGCGCGGTCAGCGCATCGAGCCGCTGGCGCAGCTCGCGGTGCCGCTGGCTCACCGCATGCCGCTGCTGCGCGAGCCGCAGCGCACGCTGCACGCGCTCGAGCATCTGCTGCGAGTTGTACGGCTTCTCGACGAAATCGATCGCGCCGTTCTGCAGCGCGCGCACCGACATCGGAATGTCGCCGTGCCCGCTGACGAAGATCACCGGCAGCGTCGCGCCGCGCGCATTCAGTTCGGCCTGCACGTCGAAGCCGCTTTTCTCCGGCATCCGCACGTCGAGCACGAGGCACGCGGGCAGGTTCACGTCGAAACGCGCGAGAAAGTCGGCGGCGTTCGCGAACCCTTCGGACGCGATGCCGACCGATTCCAGCAGCCACGCGAGCGACGTCCGCATGCCGCTGTCGTCGTCGACGATGTATACGATCGGTGCGGGTGACGTCATCGCGGGTGTCTCGCTGAATATCGGTATCGGGGTCGCACGCGCCGCGCGCAACGCCGGTGGCTGGCGTATCGCGCGCGTCGTTCGCTGGGGATGTGCGGCACATCATAACGAGCCGAAAATCCGCTGCAAACCCCTGCACGTGCCGTACGAACGCGCAACCGCGGTTTTTTTTCGCACGCGGCGGCACGCATCTAGGTAGAACCTTTAGACGCGTCGGCAGGAACGCCATCCCGATCGCCAATCGTGCGAATGGTCGGCCGCATTTTCGCGACGTACGCTTGGGTCATCGTCGGCGATCCGGCGCTGCCCTTGCAGCGCTGCGCGGTTCGCCGCTTTCGTCCAATCAGGAGCGCCCATGTCTTCCACGACCGATATCCAGCGACCGGCGCGCGTCGAACCGACCGATGCGCAGAAGGCCTTCCGCCAGGCGATGGCCCACCTCGGCGCGGCCGTCAACGTGATCACCACCGCCGGGCCGCACGGCCGCTGCGGGATCACCGCGAGCGCCGTGTGCTCGGTCACCGACGCGCCGCCGACGCTGCTCGTATGCCTGAACCGGTCGAGCGCGATGCATGCGACCTTCGAGCGCAACCGTCAGGTCTGCATTAACGTGCTGCCGGCCGAGCACGAGTTACTCGCGCGACACTTCGCGGGACTCACCGACCTGCCGATGGAACAGCGCTTCGAACTGCCCGTGTGGGATCGCGGCGAACAGGACGTGCCGGTGCTGCGCGATGCGCTCGCGAGCCTGCAGGGCACGATCGCCGAGATGAAGGAAGTCGGCTCGCATTCGGTGATGTTCATCGAGGCGACGTCGATTCGCGTGCGCGACGACGGCGACAGCCTGATCTACTTCAGCCGCGCGTTTCATCGCGTGTCGCGCACCGCGTGCGTGCGGTAACGATGCCGGCATGTGGCGCGGCGTGCGCGTTCGGGCGGACTACGCAGGCGCCCGCAGCGCACGCTGCCCGGCCGCAAGTGCCGCGCCCGCGAACAGCGTCAGCGCCGAATACACGAGCCCGCGCGCGAGCCCCGCGCTGTCCGACACCCAGCCGATCGCGACCGGCCCCGCGATCTGCCCGAAGGCGAAGACCGTCGTGAATGCGCTGATGCCCTTCGCCCAACCATCGGGCGGCAGGTTGTGCCGCACGAAGGCGGTCGTGGAGGCCACCGCCGACAGGAACGTCGCGCCGAACAGCAAGCCCGACGCGAACGCGGCAGCCGGATGCACGAACAGCGCGGGCATCAGCGTCGCGACGCCGAGCAGCGCGTTGAGCACGGCGAGCGCCTGGCCGCCGCGCATCCGGTCGAGCAGCCCCGACCACAACCGCGCCGACACGACGGTCGCGACGCCGAGCATCACGTAGAACGCGGCGACCACCGTGCCGCTCATCCCCGCGCCGCGCAGCAGCGCGACGATGAACGTCATGTAGCCGATATAGCCGACGCCGAACAGGCCGTAGCCGGCCAGCGCCAGTGCGAAGCGGGCGGGGCTCGCGGTCGCGGCCGGTTTCGCGCCGTCGGCCTGCTTGGGCGGTGCCGCATGCGCATGCTCGATGCGGCGCGCAGCCGACACGGCCACCGCCGAGAACAGCACGCACGCCACCGCGAGTGCGAACCATGCCGGCTGCCAGCCGTGTACACGGTGCACGAGCGTGGCCGGCACGAGCAGCGACGACGCGACGATGCCCCATCCGGTGCCGCCGTAATAGAGGCCGAGCAGCAGCCCTGCGTCGCGCGGCGACGCGGATGCGAGCCGCGCGGCCAGCACGCCGCCGCTGATGAAGATCAGCGCGCTACCGACACCTGTCGCGAGCCGCTGCGCGAGCAGCGCGTGCATGTCCGACGTGAGCCCGCCCGCAGCCATCAGCACGGCGGTCAGCGCGCAGCCGACCGCGAGCAGCGTGCCCGCGCGCCAGTGCCGCGACAGCAACGGAAAGGCCAGCGCACCGATCAGGTAACCGGCCGCGTTCGCCGTGTTCAGCGCGCCGGCCTGCGCGAACGTCCAGCCGAGGTCGGCCTTCATCGGCGGCAGCAGCAGCGCATACGAAAAACGGGCGAGGCCAAGCGCGATCGCGCTGCCCAGCGACAGGCAGATCGCGAGCCGCCACGCGGCCATGCGGCCGGGATCGGTTGCGCCGGCGTCCGGCCGCGAGCGGCCGGCACGCTCCGGTTGCGGCACTGCACGCATCGGGGTGTCTCCTTCGTTGTTCGATTCCGGGGCGTTCGCCGCCGTCGGTCGATCATACTGGAGCCGTGAAACCGGCGCGCGCCGGCGGCAAAAACCCGCCGGCCGTCGCGCCCGGGTTCCGCTCCCCGGCGGGACGCGCGCGACGGCTGGAAAACGCGGAATGCCGGCCGGCGCCGGCACGCACTACCGCCCGAGTCCGGCTGCAAACGCCGCAAGCAGCGCGCGCCCTTCGGGCCATCCGCCCAACCCGGACGCCGCGTTCAGATGGCCGCGTGCGCCGAGCAGAAGCGGCGTCGCCCCGTGTTCCGTGGCCCATTCGAGCGCTCGCCCCGCCGGATCGTACGGGTCGTCCGCGCTCGCGATCGCCAGCACCGGCACGCGCCCGAACCGACCGCCCGGCAGGTTCGCGAACGCGGCGGCGGCAACCGGAAAACGCGGCCCTGCCGGGTCGGGCACGGCCACGAGAAACGCGCCGCGCACCGCGCGCGCCGACCCGGCACGCCAATGTGCGAACAACAAACAGCCCAGCGAATGACAAATCACGAGCGGGGGCGCCCCGGCGTTCGCGACAGCCGTGTCCAGCGCCGCCGTCCAGTCGGCGAGGTCGGGCGCCTCCCACGAAGCCGGCGCGATGCGCGCGGTGCGGGGAAACGCCGTCTCCCAATGACTCTGCCAATGATCCGGTCCCGAATTGCCGATACCCGGCACGATCACGATCGCCTGATCCATCACGCCCTCCATCAACTGAAACCCGGAGTGTGACCACGCGCCGGTCCGCATGGAATGGCAAGTCATCGGTTATTGAGACAAAATGCCGATGAATCAACGGTACCGGAGGACCGTCATGCCGGACGAAGCACTGGATCGCCTGGATCTTGCGATCCTCGAAGCGCTGCAGGAGAACGCGCGGACGCCGCTGTCGGAAGTCGGCAGGCGCATCGGGCTGTCGCAGCCCGCCACCTCGGAGCGCGTCAAGCGGCTCGAAGAACGCGGCATCATCGCCGGCTACGGCGCACGCATCGATCCGGCCGCGCTCGGCTTGGGCATGATGGCCATCATCCGGCTCAAGACGACTCACGAGCACATCAAACCGGCGCTGCGCGCGTTCGCCGAGATGCCGCATGTCATCGAAGTCCACCGCATGACCGGCGAGGACTGCTTTCTGCTGAAGGTGCTGGTGCCGACGCCGGGCCAGCTCGAAATGCTCATCGACGCGATTGCGCGCTTCGGCGCGGTCACGACTTCGCTGGTGCTGCGCTCCGAACCGGCCAAGGCGATCGGAAAGGCGTTGCTCGGATGACGTGCGGATGTGGATCGACTGCGTGACGCATGGAATCATGCGGACCGGTTCGAGCACCAAGCGATCGCGCTTGTGGTTTTCGTGAATGACATAAAACGCAGCAATCCGGGCAATTGAATTCAAATTAAAAATAACCGGATTCATTTCGTCGATCCGGATTCCTTCCGCTAAAAAAATGATGCGCGATCTGTCGCTCGTTTTATTTTGTTTTTCCAATATGTGGATCGCGAATGCCTCGTGTTTAGCACGTCACGGCTAAAAACACTGCAACGCATTGCATTCGAAAATTCGTCAGACTAATATCGACGCCACTCGTCCGGCATTCACAAAATATCGAACGAGGAGCGGTCATGTTTTTTCCGCGCTTTCATGTTGAATCACTCATGTTCACCACAGGAGAATTGACATGCAGGAAACCCAGCAGATCGAATTGCTTGACTGGATGCAGGAAGACACGCACCCCGAGGCCGTCGACATGATGGTCGAGGACGCCGTGGTGCCGTTCGGCACCGCGCTCTGGCCGGTCTGAGCGGGCCACCCGTTCTCGCGGAAGGGCCGCGGCCCTTCCGCCGCTTCCGGAGAAACGCATGCTGAACCTGCACCGCGCGCTCGGCTTTCACCCCGCGTTGCGCGACAAGCTGGCCCGCGGCGAATCGGGAAAATTGCTGGTCGGCCATGACACCCGCAACCGCGACATCGCGTTGCGCGCCTTTGCCGCCCTGCCCGATTCGCTCGACGCGACCACCCTCTGCCTCGAAAGCACCCCGCCCGCCGACATCGCCGCCGCGCTCGACGCCGCCGACCTGTTCGTGCTGCTGTACGACTCGTCGTGCCTGCCGACGCCGTCGCCGAGCGGGCCGCCCTTTCTCGCCGCGATCCGCCCCGCGATCGTCGAACACTGGAGCAAATCGGTTTTATTCAAGGATTACGGCCCGCACCTCGACGAGGCGTTCGCCGAATCGCTCGACGACATCGCCGCGCGCAATGGCCGGCTGATCGACGCGGCCGCACGCGCGTCGCAGATCCGCTTCATCGACGAAGCCGGCAACACGCTGACGGGCTCGCTTGCGCCGGACCAGAAATGGACGAGCGTGGACGGCATGGGCAACCTCGACGTCGTGCCCGGCGAGATCGCGACGCACGTGACCGACCTCAACGGCTCGGTCGTGTTCAGCGGCACCTTTCTCGGCACCGTGCCGTTCGCGATCAAGTACAAGGTGGCCGAGCGGCTCGCGACGCTGCATGTCGAGCACAGCACGATCGTCGATTTCGACACCGACGATGCGGGCTTCCGGCGCGATTTCACGACCTATCTCGACCGGCACGCGAATCACCGGCGGATCGAGGAATTCGGCATCGGCACGAACCTCGGCATCCGCGGCCTGTACGGCCGCAACGCGGGGTTCGAGGAACGCCATCCGGGCCTGCATCTCGGGCTCGGCGGCGGCGAAAACGGCAGCCACCATCTCGACCTGATCTTCGCGCGCGGCACGCTCGCGCTCGACGAGCGGATCGTGTTTGACGGCGCGTTCGCCGTCTGACGCAGCGAGCAGGTTGCTCAGGCTTCGGCGGCCGCCGCGTCGCCGAGCCACTTGAACATCACGAAGCAGTCGACGAAGCCGAGCCGCGCGTGACGGTATGCGCGCGGCAGCCGGCCGACGATCTCGAATCCCAGCTTCTGCCACAGCGCGACCGCGACCTTGTTCGTCGCGACCACCGAATTGAACTGCATCGCGAGGAAACCGCGCTCGCGCGCCACCTGCTGCGAGTGTTCGCACATCAGGCGCGCGACGCCGCGGCCGCGCGCGGCCTCGCTCACCATGTAGCCGCAGTTGCTCACGTGCTTGCCGGGCCCGGCCGCGTTCGCTTTCAGGAAATACGAGCCGAGCACTACGCCGTCTTCTTCGGCGATCCACGTGCAGAGCGGCGCGTCGAGCCACTGTGCGCGTGCCGCTTCCTGGGTCGGTTCGGGATCGAATGCATAGGTTTCCTGAGCGGCGACGATGGCGCGGTAGGTCGGCCAGAAACGCGCGAAATCGTCGTCGGTCATCGGGCGGATCGTGATCATGCAGGGTCTCTCGTGAGTGTGATGTCGACAGGCAGGACGGGCAAGCGAGCGATCGTACCGCGATTCATCGACGGTCGCCGACTCGTCGCGCCGCGCTGCGATACGCGCCCGGCGGCACGCCGTACCAGCGCTTGAACGCCTGCGAGAAACTGGACAGATCGCTGAAGCCGAGCCGCTCGGCCACGTCCGCGAGCGACAGCCGCGCATCGCCGAGCAGCGTCTCAGCCATCGCCCCGCGCGTCTGCGCGAGCAGCGCGCGAAACGTCGTGCCCTCCTCCTGCAAGCGCCGCTTGAGCGTGCGCGGGCTCGTGTTCATCAGGCGCGCCATGTCCTCGAGCGAGAACGGCGCGCTGCCGGGCGTCGCGTTCAGGTATTGGCGCACCATCTCCGACGTGCCCACGCGCGCACGCCGTGCTTCGACGAGTTGCCCGCACATCTGCTCGCACATCGACACCGTCAGCGGATTCGCATGCGGCAACGGCCGGTCGAGGAACGCACGGTCGAACGCGAGGCTGTTCGCCCGCGCCGAGAACGTCGGCTCGATGCCGGCGATGCGCGGCGCCGCGAGCGCCGGCGAACGCGCGGCCTGCAGCGTGAAGAGCGACAACGCGAAATCGCCGCTGGCGATTTCGTGCAGCAGCACGGCCGCGGCCGTCATGTCTCGCTCGACGAGGAACCGGCTCAGGTCGGCGTCGAGTTCCGGCGCGCCGAAGCTGAGCACGCCAGTGTCAGCCGACTCGCGGTACGTGATGACGGTGTACGCATACGTGAGCGGCAAAAAACGCATCGCGAGCGCGAGCGCATCGCGCCCGGTCGCGCTCGCGATCAGCCCGTAGCCCCACACGCCGTACGCGGAGAAGTGGTAACGCCGGCCGACCTCGAACCCGAGGCCCTGTGCCCGGCCGAGCGCACGCAGCAGGTTGCCGGTCAGCCGCAGTTCCTGCGCGGCCGTCACCTCGACTTTCGGGTCGTCGAGCTGCGCGCTCGCGAGGCCCGTGCCGGCCAGCAGCGTGGCATGCGGCACACCGCGTTCGTCGCCGAAATCGACCAGCAACCGGGCGCTGGCCGGACTCCGGGTGAAATCCCAGAAGCTCATGCGGAGAAACCCTCGAAGCGCCGATTTGGCCCAAATACTAAAACAATTGTCCCCAACCAGCATTGGTGTTTTCCCATGCGGCCCGCACCATCGGCGTCATCCAGTCGTCGTCCGAACGACGCCATCATCCCAGGAGGAGACACCATGCGACCGAGTCGCCCGACCGATCCCGCCACCCACTTCACCCACTTCGCCCGCCGGCGCGCCGCCCGCGCCCGCATGCCGACACGCGTCGCATGACCCACCGATTACCGAAGCGAGGAGACGATTCCATGAGCAAGACTTTCGACTACATCGTGGTCGGTGGCGGGTCGGGCGGTTGCGTCGTCGCGGGCCGGTTGACCGAGGACCCGGCCGTGACCGTCTGCGTGCTCGAGGCCGGCGGCCGCGGCGACAGCGCGGTCGTCAACGTGCCGACCGGCGCGGTCGCGATGATGCCGACCCGCCTGAACAACTGGGCGTTCGACACGGTGCCGCAGCCGGGGCTCGGCGGGCGCATCGGCTATCAGCCGCGCGGCAGGGCGCTTGGCGGTTCGTCGGCGATCAACGCGATGGTCTATATCCGCGGTCATCGCGTCGACTACGACGGCTGGGCCGCGCTCGGCAACGAAGGCTGGGCGTACGACGACGTGCTGCCGTACTTCCGCCTGAGCGAGCACAACGAGCGCTTCGACGATGCCTGGCACGGCCGCGACGGCCCGCTGTGGGTCAGCGACCTGCGCACCGGCAACCCGTTTCATGCGCGCTATCTGGAAGCCGCGCAACAGGCCGGCCTGCCGCTCACCGACGATTTCAACGGCGCGCAACAGGAAGGCATCGGGATCTACCAGGTCACGCAGAAGCACGGCGAACGATGGAGCGCGGCGCGCGCGTACCTGCTGCCGCACATCGGGCGCCGCGACAACCTGACGGTCGAGACGCACGCGCAGGTGCTACGCATCCTGTTCGACGGCACGCGCGCGACCGGCGTCGAGGTGCGACAGCACGGTGAAATCCGCACGCTGCGCGCGCGGCGCGAAGTCGTGCTCGCGGCCGGCGCGCTGCAGACGCCACAATTGCTGATGCTGTCGGGCGTCGGCCCGGGCCGCGAACTCCAGCAGTTCGGCATCGCGGTACAAGCCGATCTGCCGGGCGTCGGCCGCAACCTGCAGGATCATCCGGATTTCATCTTCGGCTACCGCACGCGCAGCGTCGACACGATGGGCGTGTCCGTCCGCGGCGGGCTGCGCATGCTGCGCGAATTCGCCCGCTTTCGCCGCGAACGGCGCGGGATGCTGACGTCGAACTTCGCGGAAGGCGGCGGTTTCCTCAAGACGCGCGCCGATCTCGCCGCACCGGACATCCAGCTGCATTTCGTCGTCGCGCTCGTCGACGACCATGCGCGCAAGCTGCATGCCGGTCACGGGCTGTCGTGCCACGTATGCCTGTTGCGGCCGCGCAGCCGCGGCTCGGTCACGCTGAACAGCGCCGACCCGCTCGCGGCGCCGCGCATCGATCCCGCGTTCTTCGACGATCCGCGCGATCTCGACGACATGGTCGCGGGCTTCCGCCTCACACGTCGCCTGATGGATGCGCCTGCGCTCGCCAGCTGGACCACGCGCGACCTGTTCACCGCGAACGTGACGACCGACGACGAGATTCGCGACGTGCTGCGACGGCGCGCCGACACCGTCTATCATCCGGTCGGCACCTGCCGGATGGGGCGCGACGCGCTCGCCGTCGTCGATCCGCAACTGCGTGTGCATGGCCTGCAAGGGCTGCGCATCGTCGATGCATCGGTAATGCCGACGCTCATCGGCGGCAACACCAACGCGCCGACGATCATGATCGCCGAGAAGGCCGTCGACCTGATGCGCGGCGTATGCCGCATGCCGACGCAACCGTCAGGACAACGACGGATCGTGACCCTACCCTTGCAACCCGCGCCGCACACGCCGGCGACCAGCCCGAGGAAACCCGTCATGCTGTCGCCTGATCCTTCCCGTTCCGCCGGCTCCACCACGCCGCTTGCGGCGATCATCATCGGCGCCGGCTTCGCCGGCATCGGCATGGCGATTGCGCTGCAACGCGCCGGCATTCGCGATTTCGTGATCGTCGAACGCTCGCACGACGTCGGCGGCGTGTGGCGCGACAACCGCTATCCGGGCGCCGCGTGCGACGTGCCTTCGCACCTGTACTCGTTCTCGTTCGAACCCAATCCCGCGTGGTCGCGCGTGTTCGCGCCGCAGCCCGAGATTCATGCGTACCTGCAACACTGCGCGCGCAAGTACGGTCTCGCCCGCTATCTGCGCTTCGGCGCCGAAGTCGAACACGCGCGCTACGACGAAGCCGATGCGCTGTGGCACGTCACGCTGCGCGACGGCACGACGCTGAGCGCCGCGCTGCTCGTCAGCGGCACCGGCCAGTTGAGCCGCCCCGCCATGCCGAACCTGCCGGGCATCGACACGTTTCGCGGCCGTGCGTTCCACTCCGCGCACTGGGATCGCGATTACGCACTCGCCGGCAAACGGGTGGCCGTGGTCGGCACCGGTGCATCGGCGATCCAGTTCGTTCCGGCGATCGCCGGCGACGTGCGGCACCTGACCGTGTTCCAGCGCTCGCCGGCCTATGTGATGCCGCGCCCCGACCGCGCGTATCGCCCGTGGGAAAAGGCGCTGTTTCACCGGCTTCCGGCGGCGATGAAACTGCATCGCGCATCGATCTACCTGCGCTACGAGGCGCGTGCGATCGCGTTCACGCGGCTGCACGGGTTGATGAAGGTCGCGGTCGGCCGGCCGTTTCGCAAGTTGCTCGCGCGCGACGTGCCGGACCCCGCGTTGCGCGCACGGCTCACGCCCGATTATCCGGTCGGCTGCAAGCGCATCCTGCTGTCGAGCGACTATCTCGCCGCGATGAGCCGCGACCATGTGGAACTCGTCACGCAGTCGATCCGGCGCGTGACCGAGGACGGGATCGAGACCATCGACGGCGTGCATCATCCCGTCGATGCGATCGTCTACGGCACGGGGTTCGCGGCAACGGAATTCCTGTCGCCGATGCGCATCACGGGCCGCGGCGGCCTCGACCTGAACGATGCGTGGCGACGAGGCGCGCAGGCGTATCTCGGGCTCACCGTGCCCGGCTTTCCGAACTTCTTCATGCTGTACGGCCCGAACACCAACCTCGGTCACAACTCGATCGTCTACATGCTCGAGAGCCAGATCGCGCACGTGATGCGCTGCATACAGGCGATGCGTCGCGACGGCGCGCGCGAGATCGACGTCGACGCGCGCCGCTACCGGCGTTTCAACGTGCACGTGCAGCAGCGGCTCGCAGGGTCGGTCTGGAGCAGTTGCAAGAGCTGGTACGTCGATGCGTCGGGGCACAACAGCACGAACTGGCCGGGCTTCACGCTGACCTACCGGTGGATCACGCGCTTCACCGGCATGTCCGCGTACCGCTTGTCGCAGCCGCTGCCCGGGGCGGCTGCGCCGCTGCACGGCACGGTGGTCGCGCCGCCCGCCGGCAGATTCGAAGCCTTCACGGCCGCTTCGTTGCGCGGTTTCCTGCGCGTCGCGTTCCGGCCGCTGATCGGGCCGCCGTTCGGCGCGCGCATGCAGCGCCGCGTCGTCGCGCTGCTGTCGCCGCTGATGCCCGGTGCCGGCGGCACGCTGCGCTACCGCACGTCGGCGCAGCATGTGCCGATCGAAGTGGTCGCGCCGAAACGCGGCGATACGGGTGGCGCGATCCTCTATCTGCACGGCGGCGCGTTTTGTCTCGGCGGACCGCATACGCATCGCGGCGTGACGACGCGCCTCGCGAACGACGCGGGCCTGCCGGTGTGGGTGCCCGATTACCGGCTCGCGCCCGAGCATCCGAGCCCGGCCGCGCTCGACGACGCACTGGCCGCCTACGACGCGATGCGCACGCAGGGTTACGCGCCGCACCGGATCGTGATTGCCGGCGACTCGGCCGGCGGCGCGCTGGCGCTGGCGCTCGCCATCGCGCTGCGCGAGCGCGGCGAGCCGGCCGCCGCCGCACTGCTGCTGATCTCGCCCGTGACCGACTCGACGCTCGGCGGCGCGACGCTGGCCTCGCGCCGCCACGACGATCCGATGATCCGGCGCGGCTGGCTCGAACAGGGGCTGCGCTGGTATCACAGCACGGGCTCCGCCGCGGCGCGCGGGCCGCTCGACACCGGTCTGCATGGCCTGCCGCCGATGCTGATCCAGGCCGGCGACCAGGAAGTACTGCTGTCCGATGCGCAGCGGCTGGCCGAGCATGCACACGCGTGCGGTGTGCCGTGCCGGCTGGAGATTCACGCGGCGCGCTGGCATGTGTTTCATCTGCAGGCGTTTTACTTGCGCTCGGCGCGGGACGCGTTGCGGACGTTGGCGGGGTTTGCGGCGGAACGTGTCGCCACGACGGCATGACGATGAAACGAGGACGTACGACGATCGGCGCATGTCCGATCGTCGTGTCCGCTTGCAACGGCACGCCGCCGGGGCGACAACCACCCAAGATCGCGACGGCCGCGCCGGCGAAGCAGTAATTCACACAGTCTGCCGGCGGATTTTCCGCCCATCATTCATTCCCTCACGCTCCCCGTCTCGGGGTGCGTCTCCTCTCCTCACGCCATCGACAGCCGGCCATTTGGCCGAATCGTCATGCGCCATCCCGGATGAAAGAATGATCGTCGTCCGGGAAGCCCGCACCACGCCCTGATATCCCGACCATGAAGACGCCGTATGCGTGTCGGCCTCTAAACCATTGCGATGCCAACCGCTTCGTTCCCACTACCTTTTTGTAGCTTATAAGTTACAATGCTCGCCAAGTTCGAACTCCTTCGCTATCAGCGCGACGACGGTCGCGAGCCTTTCACCGAATGGCTGAACGCCGTCTGTGACAAGCCCGCGCAGGCGCGGATTCGCGAGCGCCTGCGCCGCGTGCAGACCGGCAACTTCGGCGATTGCGAGCCGGTTGGCGAAGGTGTGATCGAACTGCGCGTCCACGTCGGCGCCGGCTACCGCGTGTACTTCGGCCGGCACGGCAGCGCGTTGGTGCTGCTGCTGTCCGGCGGCGACAAGGCGAGTCAACCCGACGACATCAGGCGCGCCAGGGAACACTGGTCGAACTGGAAACGGAGGCAAACATGAACAAGCTCAAAGGCGCGGTATCGCACCACGATGCGGAAGTCGCCGAACTCGGCGCCGACCGCGAGCTCGCGGTCGCCTATTTGCGCGTCGCGATGGAATCGCTCGACGATCCCGACAACCGTGCGGCCGGCCTGCTCGCGCTGCGCACGGTCGCGGAAGCGTATGGCGGGCTCGGCGCCGTCGCGGCCGAAGCCGGCATCAGCCGCGAATCGCTGTATCGCACGCTGTCCCCGAACGGCAACCCGACGCTGAAAACCCTGCTCGCGGTGCTCAAGACGGTCGGCCTGCGCCTGTCCGTCGTTCCCGCGCAGCCGTCGCACGCGTAACGGGCGCACAGCGCGCGGGCTCCCTCACGGCTGAACCATCCACACCAGCAGCATCGCGTCCGGCGCGGCCGCCATCCCGGCCGGCCGATGCGCGATCGTCGGCTCCACCGCCAGCGCGTGTGCGATCGCCGCCGCATCGTCGATCGTCGTCGAGCGCACGAACGTCATCAGCCGCGCCGGCCGGCGCAGCGTCTCGCGATACAGCGCGCCGTACCACAACGGCCGCATGCCGAGCGCATCCTGCAACACGTACGGATAGCGCCACAACCGCAGCACGAAGCGGCTTTCCGGGTGCGCCGGATCGACGCGGACGAACACGCGCCGTGTGCTTTCGCCATGCGTGTAGCGCGGCAGCACGGGCAGCGTATCGGCGGCCGCCTGCGGCAACAGCCAGCGCAGCGCGGTGGCCGGCGTCCACGGCGTCGCGCGCTGCCAGCCGGCCTGCGCGAGATGACGGTCAAGCGTGTCCGACGTCGCGCTCCATTGCAGCGGCAGATATTCCTCGCGGTCGCCGCCGATCTCGGTGCGCCGCGTCGGCACGCGCTGCCACCCGCCGCGCAGCCACTGGTCGACGGTCATCGCGACCACGTCGCCGACATGCGGACGCGCCGCACGATCGAGCTGCCACTGCGCGGGAACTGTCCATACACCGGCCGTCGCGAGCACGACGACGACCGCGACGAGCGCGCCTCTCGGCTGCACGTGCTCGCGCACACGCCAGTACGCATAGGCGCCTGCGAGCAACGCGAACCACGCGAGCCCGAGACTCCATCCGCCCAGCAGACCCGACAACCAGGTATCGCCGACGTACAGCCGCGCGAAGCCGCCGAGCACGATCCACAGCACGACCGCCGTCACGACCGGTATGCGCCACAGCGCGGGCCGGTCGCGCGTGAGCGCCCAGCCGAGACCGCTGCTCGCGAGGATCGCGAACGCGGCGTCGGCATCGGGCAGCGCCACGTGCAGCGCGCCGGGCGGCAGGCTCGCGGGCGTCGCGCCGGGCACGCTCGCGCCGAACACCGGCACGAGCGCAACGGCGACACCGATCGTCGCGAGCCACCAGGCAGCCGTCAGCCAGCAGCGATGGATCATCAGCCACACGAGAAACGCGGCCGCGACGATCAGCCCCGTGTCGTGCCCATGCAGCACGGCGAGCGCGCTCATCACGGCGTCGCCGGGTGGCGTGCGCAGGTTCTGCAGGAACGCGTACAGCGCAATGTCCGCGTGCATCAGCGGATCGTTCGCGACGACGTCCTGCACGATCCCCGCGAACAGCCACACGCAGCCGATGAACAGCAGCGCGAGCACGGGCACCGCGCCGGGCAGCCCGCGCAAGTACGCGATCCCGTCGTGCAGCCGCGCGCCGAATCGCGGCCAGCGGCGCGCGCATGCATGCACGGTTTCGACGAGCGCGCGGTGCAACAACGGCCAGCCGCGCCGCAGCGCGACGCGCACGCCGATCCACACGAGCGCGACCAGCCCGGCCACGACCAGCAGGATCGCGGCGACCCGCACGCTGATCGCCGCGGCCAGCGCGGCCGACGCGCCGAACAGGATGCCGGGCGCGACGTGCACGGGCGCCCACACGAGCGCAGAGATCACGTTGACTGGATAGAACGACCGGCGCGGCAGCGTCGCGCAGCCGACGATGACCGGCACGACCGCCCGCACCGGCGCGAGAAAGCGCGCGAGCACGATGCTCTTCATGCCGTGACGCAGCACGAATTCCTCGCCGCGCGCGTAGGCGGTCGCATAGCCGAAGCGCCCCCACGCGTTGCGGATCATCCCGCGGTAATGCCGGCCGAGTTCGTAGCTGATCCCGTCGCCGATCACCGCGCCGACGGCCGCGACGCCGATCGTCGCCCATGCGTCGAGCGCGCCCGCGCCGATCAGCGCGCCGGCCGCGAACATCACGGCGCCGGCCGGCACGATCGTGCCGACCAGCGCGATCGCCTCGGCGCAGGCGGCCACGAACACGATCGCCAGCACGAGCAGCGGATGCGCGCCGATCGCGCCGATCCACGCATGGATCGTGTCGCTCATTGCACCCTCCCGGACGGTGCGGCCCGGTGCGCGACTACCGGGCCGGCAAGGGCATTGGATACGTTCATCGCAACATGCGCACGCTCGCGCCGACGTCGGAGGCCTGCAAGCGGGGTCAGTCGAACTCGTGCTGCCGCGCGTCGGCCTCGAGCGGCGCGTCGTGATAGCCGACCGTCGCGATCTCCCGTAGATAGCGCGCAAGAAACGCGCCGATCGAGCCGGCAGCCTCGTATTGATGGACATGCCTGAATTCGTGGGTCAGCAGGCGGCGCGTGTCGTGCCCGCGCAGCACGTACACCGCATGACCGAGCGTGAGGCCGATCGTCCCGGGCGCCAGCAGCCCGGAGTCGCGGGCGATCGCGGCCAGCGTCGGCGTGTCTGGAAACGGCATGCGGTCGACCGCCATCACGCGAATCCGGTCCGGCTGCGCGACGCCCACCGTGCGCGCGTCGTCGGCTTGCGCCGGCGTCAGCGGCGCGCCCTGCGCGAGCCCGCGCGCGGCCTCCGCTTCGGCCCAGGCGACCGCGGCGGGCAGTGCGGACGGCAGGATATCGGCAAGGTCGATCATTGCAGGGCTCCTGGTTCGAGTGGTGGCATCGGGCACCAGTTTAGTCCCGAATCGGAACGGTTCGGGGGCGCGGTTCCGGCGTGGCCGCACCGGCTCGCGGCGGCGGCAAAGGTACCCGGGAATACCCTGTTCCACCTGCGCGCCACACCGTACCCTTTCCTGCCGATTATTTCGTTTCAGTGCACATTCCGCACTCAACCCTCCCGAAAATTTCGCGAACGAGTACCGTTTTCGGGTTCGGGCGCATATATTGATCAGAAGAACGGCCGCGGCGACACCCGGACAGCAACGATGGCAACGCGCGGCGTCATCCCGAAGAGGATCGCTGGAAGATGATCAGGGTAATTTTGGCTGACGATCACGCAGTCATGCGGGACGGACTGCGTCACATCCTGGAGCGGGCCGGCGGTTTCGAGATCGTCGGCGAGGCGAGCGACGGCTCGGGCACGCTCGCGCTGGCCGAGCGCGCGGCCGCCGACGTGCTGCTGCTTGACCTGTCGATGCCCGCGCCGACCGGCATCGAGCTGATCCGGCTGGTCAAGCGCCAGGCGCCGTCGCTGCGCACGCTGGTGCTGACGATGCACGCGGAAACCCAGTACGCGGCACGCGCGTTCAAGGCCGGCGCCACCGGCTACCTGACGAAGGACAGTGCGACGGCCGAACTCGTCGAAGCCGTCGGCAAGGTGGCGGCAGGCGGCGTCTACGTGAGCCCGTCCGCGGCCGAAAGCCTCGCTCACACGCTGCGCGCGCCGGCTCAGGCGCTGCCGCACGAACGGCTGTCGGCGCGCGAGTTCGACGTGATGCGCCGCATCGTCGCGGGTCAGACCGTCACGCGAATCGCGTCCGAACTCGCGCTGAGCGCGAAGACGGTCAGCACGTACAAGACGCGCATCCTCGAGAAAATGGGGCTGCCGCACGAAGCCGCACTGGTCCGCTACACGGTGCGCCACGATCTCGACCTCGGGGACGACGACGCATGACGGCCGCCTTCCGCTTCCCGCCCGCGCCACCGCCGGCCGAAGACGATCCGGACACGTCGCGTCTGTTCATGTCGTCGCTGCCACCGGGCCGGCGCGAGCGGCGGCTCGCGCTCGCGACGGTACTCGTATCGGCCGTGATCTTCGCCGCGCTCGCGCCGTTCGCGGCCATGCCGCTCGCGCCGGGCTGGGCGTTCATTCCCGTGTACCAGTCGGCGATCGTGATCAACGACATGGTGACGGCCGGCCTGCTGCTCGGCCAGTACGCGATCCTGCGCGAGAAGCCGCTGCTCGTGCTGGCGGGCGGCTACCTGTTCACGGCGTTCATGGCCGGCACGCACATGCTGACCTTCCCCGGGCTGTTCACGCCAACCGGCCTGCTCGGCGCCGGCGAACAGACCACCGCATGGCTGTACCTGTTCTGGCATGGCGGCTTTCCGTTGTCGGTCGCCGCGTACGCACTGCTGCGCGCGACGTCGCGCGGGCGCCCGACTCCGGCCCCGCAGCGGCGTGCGGCGATTCCGGTCGTCCTCTGCCTCGTGGCCGCCGGCGGCGCGACGGCCGCGCTCGCGCTGCTCGCGACCGCCGGCCACGCGCTGCTGCCGCACATCATGAGCGGCAACCGGATGACCTCGACGATGACGAACGCGATCACGGTCGTCTGGGGCTTGAACCTCGTCGCGCTGATGCTGATGTGGCGGCAGCGGCGCCGCCATTCCGTGCTCGACCTGTGGGTGATGACGGTGCTCGTCGCGTGGCTGTTCGACATCGCGCTGTCGTCGATGCTCAATCACGGACGCTTCGATCTCGGCTTCTATGCGGGGCGCGCGTACGGTCTCGTCGCGTCGGGCGTCGTGCTGTTCGCGATGCTGTTCGAGAACGGCCGGCTGCATGCGCAGACGGTGCGCGCGCTGGCCGGCGCGCGCTACCAGCATCTGCTCGTCGTGCAGAAAAGCGCGCAGTTGAACGATGCGAACGAACGGCTCGAACAGCGCGTCGCCGCGCGCACCGCGCAACTGAGCGCGTCGAACCGTGACCTGCGGCGCGAAGTCGAGGAGCGCGTACGCGCGGAGCGGGCGCTACAGGCCTCGCGCGAGGAGCTGCGCGAGATCGCCGCGATCAGCGCCAGCGCACGCGAAGCGGAGCAGCGCCGCATCGCGCGCGAACTGCACGACGAACTGGCGCAGACGCTCGCGACGCTGAAGAACGATCTCGAATGGCTGATCGACCACGTGCCGCAGGACGACGCATCGCTGGCACGCAAGATCGCGGCGATGCACGCGCTCGCGCGCGGCGCGGTGGCCGCGACCCGCCGCATCGCGTCGGACCTGCGCCCGCTGATGCTCGACGATCTCGGCTTCGCGGCCGCGATGCAATGGCTCGTGGAGGATTTCCGGCACCGTCACGGGATTGCCTGTTCGCTGCGCGTCGAGCCACCGGAGCTGCAACTCGACGAGCCGTACGCGACGGCCGTGTTCCGCATCGCGCAGGAAGCGCTCGCGAATGTCGCCCGGCACGCGGCCGCGTCGCATGCGGACGTCGAACTCGTGTGCGGCGGCGAAGCGATCGCGCTGACGATACGCGACGACGGCGCGGGATTCGATCCCGCGGTGCCGCGCAAGTCGGCGTCGTTCGGGCTGGTGGGATTACGCGAGCGTGCGTATCTGGTCGGCGGCACGCTGCGGATCGCGACGACGCTCGGCGAAGGCACGACGGTCGAGGTGGAGATTCCGCGGGTGCCGACGCCTGTGGCGGTCGCGCATGGCGGGGACGGGGATTCGCGGATCAATCGCTGACCAACGCGGCAACGACAACCACCGCATCGTCACGTATCAGTGGTAATCATCTTCCCGTTGGTGTCGTACGGCTAAAATCGTAACTTGCTCGGCTGCTTCAATCTCGAACAGCAGGACATAGCCCGACGTGCCGAAGGACATGATCAGCTCGCGCAAAAATGGATTTCCGTGATCGACCTTGCGGCATGTGAACGGAAACATGCGGAGCATGGCGACACCTTGTTCGATCGCGTCCACAGCCCGCGCCGCCGCATCCACATCACGTTCGAGCAAGTATCGATACATCCGTACCAGATCCCCACGGGCCGCACGTGTATATCGAACCCGATAGATCAATCAGCCGCCTTCGCTGCACGCGCAGCCTTCAGCATGCCCTCGAGTTCGGCCTGCACGTCGGCGGCATCGACGTATTCACCGGTACGACGCGCCTCGTCGCGCGATGCGAGGCCACGGGTTACAAACTCGCGTTGCAGACGGCGACGCGCGATCCCGTCGCGCAGCGCCGACTCCATGAACGCAGACAACGTCTCGTTTTCCTCAAGGACCGACTCTGCCTCCTCCCGCAATTGCGGATCGACACGCAGCGCCGGCATGGTCGCGGTTTTCATCGCACACTCCATGCATTACATATGTAATGCATGGTAGCACACCCGCTTTTTCGCGTGCAGTCGGCCGTTCGGCCTAATCCACGTATCCCGGGGCCACAACCCCGGCCGTCCATCACGCCTGCGCCGCCACCATCCCCCGCTCCGAGCGCGTCCACGCGACCAGCGCGCCGACGCCAAGCAGCGCGAGGCACACGATCGGCACGATCATCGGCCCGAACGCGGTGCCCGTCACCTTGCCCGCGAACGGCATCAGGTTCTGGCTGAAGAAGCCGCCGAGGTTGCCGATCGAGTTGATCGCCGCGACGCTCGCGGCCGCCCGCGCGCCGGTGAAATAGCGCGGCGGCATCGACCAGAAGCACGGATACAGCAGCGGGATGCACGCGCCGCCGAGCACGAGCGCGATGAAGCGCAGCGGCGTCGATGGCAGCACGAGGCTCAGCAGAAAACCGAGCGCGCCGAGCGCCGCGACGATCGCGATCGTGCGCAGGATGCTCTTCGCACGGCGCAGCTTCGACGGCAGCCACACCAGCAGCACCACTGCGAGCGCCCACGGCAGCATGCTCAGGAACCCGTTCGTCGTGCTCGACACGCCGAACGATTTCACGATCGTCGGCAACCAGTACGTGACGCCGTACAGCGACGTCGACATCAGCATGTAGGTCGCCGCGAACAGCATCACGCGCGGATCGAGCAGCGCCTTCCACGGCTGACCATGCTCGGCCTGCGCCGGCTTCTCGCGCTCCAGCGCGGCCGCGACGATCTGCTTCTCGCGCTCGTCGAGGAACCGCGCTTCGCGAAACGATGCGGGCAGCACGCGGAACACGACGATCGCGACGACCACGGCCGGAATGCCCGTCGCGACGAACACCCACTGCCAGCCCGCCAGCCCCCACACGCCGTTCAGGCTCAGCAGCACGCCGCCGACCAGCGAGCCGAGCATGTTCGCGAGCGCGCTGCCGAGCGTGAAGATGCCGAGCACCTTCGCGCGGTAGCTCTGCGGAAACCACAGCGTCAGGTAATAGATCACGCCCGGATAGAAGCCGGCCTCGGCGATGCCGAGCACGAAGCGCAGCGAACAGAACGCGGGCATCGACGTCGTGAAGCCCATCAGCACCGTGATGAGCCCCCACGTCAGCATGATCCGTGCGAGCCACACGCGCGCGCCGTAGCGATGCAGCGCGAGCGTGCTCGGCACCTCGAACAGCAGGTAGCCGATGAAGAACAGCGACGACGCGAGCCCGAACGCGGCTTCCGTCATGCCGAGGCTGTGCACCATCTGCAGTTTCGCGAAACCGACGTTCTGCCGGTCGATGAACGCGATCAGGAACATCACGACGAGGATGGGCAGCAGGCGCCGCGCCATCTTCGACATGATGCGCTGTTCTTCGGCGGACGCGGGGTCCAGGGTGTCGGTAGCGTTCACTTCAGGCTCCTTGGGTGAATCGATTGCATATCGGTTGAATCGGTGAATCGGTTGAATCGGCACCGCGCGTGACGAACGCGCCGGCGCGAGGTGTTTCGATGAATGGAACCGGATCGCGACGGGCGTAGCTCAACCCGACCGGTAGTCGTCGAGCATCGGCGCGAACATTTCGTGCCACGCGCGCGGCTTCGCCTTGATCGTGCCGGCCAGGTACAGGAATTCGACGTAGTCCATCAGCTGGTTCGGCAGCACCGAGAAGCGCGTGTCGGGCGCGGCGAGCATCCGCATCACGTCGTCGTGCGACACGCCGACGCCCGACGACGCCGCATAGAGCGCCGCCGCCGCACGCGGGTCCTGCGCGATCACGCGGTTCGCTTCGTCGAGCGCGCCGAGAAACGCGACGGCGAGCGCCGGCTCCGCATCGACGAGCCGCTTCGGCGCGAACACGACGTCGAGCGTCATCGGGCCGAGCACGTCGACCGAGCTCACCACGCGATGAATGCCGGGCTGCCGCAATTCGAGCGTCGAGAACGGCGGCGACGTGAAGTGCGCGGTCACGCCGTTCTCGCGGCGGATCAGCGCCTGCATCGCCTGCGGATGCGGCAGGTTCACGGTGATCGAATCGAGCTGCGCGAAATGCGTCGGGCCGAGCTGCCGGCTCGCGACCATCTGCAGCAC
>NZ_JACFYV010000107.1:0-21910 GCF_016759955.1 Burkholderia sp. KCJ3K979 | reverse complement strand
CCGCCCCCTCCGCCTCCCATGGCGCCGACGCCGCAGAAGCGGCCCGCGACCTCGTCTACGGCCCGAACGACCGGCCGGCGCCGATGGTCGCGTTCGTCGCCGCCCTCCAGCACCTGCTCGCGATCATCGTGCCGATCGTCACGCCCGGCCTGTTGATCTGCCAGGCGCTCGGCGTGTCCAGCCGCGATACGACCCTGATCGTGTCGATGTCGCTGGTGATTTCCGGCATCGCCACCTTCGTGCAGTGCAAGCGCTTCGGCCCGCTGGGCGCCGGCCTGCTGATCGTCCAGGGCACCAGCTTCAACTTCGTCGGCCCGCTGATCGCCGGCGGCAGCCTGATGGTCAAGCAAGGCACGCCGGTCGAGACCGTGATGGCTGCGATCTTCGGCGTCGTGATCGCCGGGTCGTTCGTGGAGATGGGCGTGTCGCGCATCCTGCCGTTCGTGAAGCGCCTGATCACCCCGCTCGTCACCGGCATCGTCGTGCTGCTGATCGGCCTCACGCTGATCAAGGTCGGCCTCATCAGCATGGGCGGCGGCTACGGCGCGATGGCCAAGGGCACGTTCGCGAGCGCGGAGAACCTGACACTGTCGGGCCTCGTGCTCGGCACGATCATCCTGCTGAACCGCGTGCCGGTCGTCTGGGTGCGCAGCACCGCACTCGTCATCGCGCTCGCGATCGGCTACCTCGCGGCCGCGTTCCTCGGCCGCCTCGATTTCACCGGCATGCACCAGGCCGCGCTGTTCCAGGTGCCGACGCCGCTGCACTTCGGCATCGGCTTCTCGTGGGCGCTGTTCGTGCCGATGCTGATCATCTACCTCGTCACGTCGCTCGAAGCGATCGGCGACGTGACGGCCACCAGCAAGATCTCGAACGAGCCGGTCGAGGGGCCGGTGTGGATGCAGCGCATCAAGGGCGGCGTGCTCGTCAACGGGGCGAACTCGCTGCTGGCCGGCGTGTTCAACACGTTCCCGAGCTCGGTATTCGCGCAGAACAACGGCGTGATCCAGATTACCGGCGTCGCGAGCCGTCACGTCGGTATCTGGATCGCGGGCATGCTGGTGGTGCTCGGCCTGTTCCCGGTCGTCGCCGGCGTGCTGCAGGCCGTGCCGGAGCCCGTGCTCGGCGGTGCGGCGATGGTGATGTTCGGTGCGGTGGCCGCGTCGGGCATCAACATTCTCGCGGGCGTCCATCTCGACCGTCGCGCGCTGCTGATAATCGCGGTGTCGCTGGCGCTCGGCCTCGGCGTGTCGCAGGTGCCGGACATCCTGAACAGCCTGCCCCATGCACTGAAGAACGTGCTGGAATCGGGCGTGGCGACGGGCGGCATCTGTGCGCTCGTGATGAACTGGTTCCTGCCGGAAAAGAAGTAATCGAAGGAACCGCGCGACGGCGCGGTGCGCGGGATGGGCCGCACCGTGCGTCGCGCCGGCCGGCACCGGCCTCCGGGTGCCGGCGCGGCATGGCCCTCGCCATCGCGGGAGCGCTCAGGCAGGCCCTGATCGTCAAACCCGGTCAGGCCGCCTTGGCCGATCGATTTGGGCTGGTTAGAATCACGGCATGCCCCTGATCCTCACGCCCGACCACGCCCCCGAAACGAGTGCCGTCCCGATCAAGGAACGCGCGACCGTCGTCTGCTATCGCGATGAGCGCGTGTTGCTCGTCACGCGTGCGGCGTCGCGCTGGGCCCTTCCCGGCGGCACGATCAAGCGTGGGGAAACCCCGCTCGAAGCCGCGCATCGCGAATTGTGCGAAGAAACGGGCATGACCGACCAGGATCTGGTGTACTCGATGCAGTTCACCGGGCTCGCAAAGATCCACCACGTGTTCTTCGCGGAAGTCGGGCCGGACCAGACGCCGCAAGCGAGCAACGAGATCGCGAAATGCAAGTGGTTTCCGATCGACGGTGTCGACCGCCTGCGCGCGAGTATTCCGACGAAGCGAATCGTCGAACTCGTCTACGACCACGAAATCCGCAAGACGTAGCGCACGCCCGAGCCGTCTGTCGGCTCGCGTCGATCGTCGCGAATCAGTGGCGCGCGAACGCTCAGTGCGAGCGTTTTCTTCGCAGTTCGTGCGTCGAATAGACGACGAGGAAAATGCCCAGCATCGCGGCGCCCGACGCCATGAAGTCGTTTGCGCTGCCCGCGCTGCGCAACGCCGCGGGGAAAATACCCAGACTCAATCCTGCCCCAGCAAGAAGCAATCCTGCTGCCACGCCCCAGATCGGTCCGGCGGTCTTGTCGATTTTGTTTTTCATACAGCACCCGTCTACAGTCATGACCTGAACGGTATCGGCAAAAAGCGCCGCGTCTACCTTCAGTCATTCCACTATAACCGGAACAAAATCCGCAAGCTTCTGGTGCTTTTCCCGATCAAGTTCCGGCGATCGGAGTCGTAACGTGCCGCACCACCGTTTCTGCGCCGGACACGTGGGGCGAATCGTCGACCTGAACGCGATTGTCGACCACCAGGCCCAATGCGCCGCGTGCCGGGACGCCTCATTCGTGGTCGTGATACGCCTGCATCGGCGGGTCGCCGTCAGCCCGCTCGCATCGCGTGACGGGTCACTTGTCGATCATTCGCTGTCATCCGGCGTTGGCGATGGCCACTCGCATGCTCACGCAGTCGGAATCGTGCCGCCATCGATCACATACTCGACGCCGGTGATCGACGCGGCACGCGGGGACGCCAGGAAGGCGATGAGATTCGCCACTTCACCGGGCGTCGACGGCCGTCCCAACGGAATGCCGCCAAGCGAATCCATGATGATCTGCTTGCCGCCTTCATAGTCGGTTCCCGCCTGGGCGGCGAGCCGTTCCGCGAAAGCGACGGCCGCTTCGGTTTCGATCCACCCGGGCGCAACACGGATCACGCGAATGCCCTTGGGCGAGACTTCTTTCGACAGGCTCTTGCTATAGGTGGAAAGCGCCGCTTTCGCTGCCGCATAGGCGGTGGTCGATTCCGGCAACGGAAGCGCGCGCTGGATCGACGTGACGTGAATGACGACCCCTGCGCGGTGTGCCAGCATGCCCGGCAACAATGCGCGGTCCAGTCGAACCGCGGGCAGGAGATTCAGGTTCAGTTCGTCATGCCAAGCATCTTCGCTCAATGCAGCGAAACCTCCGGCAGGTGATCGCGAACCGCCCACGACGTGGACGATCACGTCGACGCCGCCAAAGTTGGTCGTCACTGCCTCGGCCACTGCTTCGCAGCCCTCGACGGTTGCCAGGTCCGCCGCGACGAAGATGTCGGCGGGCGTATCGGCCGGTGGCGTGCGCGCGGTGGTGAGTACCTTCGCGCCGAGTTCGCGGAACAAGCCGACGACGGCCTTTCCGACACCCATCGTCCCGCCCGTCACCAGGACGCGCTTGCCCTGCAATTCCAGCGTCATGGCCATCAGTGGATCTCCAGCGACCGGATCTGGTCGCCGGCCAGATCAAACACGTGATCGAGTTGCACCGGGCTTCCCGGGAAGTTGCCGTCGACCCTGGCTCTGACCGTCACGCGATCGCCATCCCGGGAGACGGTGACAGGCTCGACCGCAAACTCGAATTACCCGCGCGACGTGCGTTTCCACGACTCGATCGCGTCGTGCCCCCGGTGCGTCCGGCCCTCGTCGACGACGACCGCATCCGGCGTGAAGCAGTGCGCGGCCCGACGCGTATCCGCTCCGTTGCTGAATTCGAAATAGGCGTGAATCGGGTCTGGCAGTAACAGCGTCATGTCTGCGTTCTCGCTATGGGCTTTCATGACGGACATTCTCGTCATAGACTAACCATTCCACAAGAACGCACTAAAAAGTAAGTGACTGAGCCATGGGAAAGGAATACACGCCGGCGACGGCTGCGCTTGGGGTAGAACAGGTGATTCAGCTGCTTGAAGGTCGCTGGAAATTGATCATCCTGTTCCATCTCTTCGACGGAAAAGTGCAGCGATATTCGGATTTCGAACGATTGATTCCAGGCATTTCCCAGAAGATGCTGGCGCAGCAACTGAGGCAACTGGAAGCCGACGGAATCGTGTCGCGCAAGCTGTATGCGCAGGTGCCGCCAAAGGTGGAGTACCGGCTCACGGATTGGGGACAGGCGTTGTGCCCCGCACTGGACGCCATGCTGAAATGGGCCGAGCAACGCGCGTGCTTCTCGTCATCACCCGAGTCGGCAGAATGACCGGGCCTGTCGGCTGATGCGCTGCGCGCTGCCCGCCTCGTTCAAATCGCCACTTCCGGGGGTGCCTGGCGAAACAGCCGCGTAATCCAGCACAGATACACGAGCCCGAGCACGAGCGCCGCCTTCTCGACGCTCACGAGCAGCCAGATATCGGACACCGCGCCAATTGCGGGAAAGACGAGCCTGCCGAACACGCCGATCCGGCGTTCGCCGTGATTGCCTGAAAGGTACAGGCGAATCACGCACAGATTGACGGCCGTGTATTTCTTCGGCCGGCAGCGCAACGACAGCAAGGTGTGGCCGTCCGCGCAGTTCATTACGTTCCAGTGAAGCGGCCGCCGGCTCCGATGCGTGATGGCAATGAACCCGGGCGAGCAGACATACGTGGGCGTGCACGCCGGATCACGCCCGTTTTACACCACGCGCATTGCCTCAGCGGCATAGCTCCTCGAGACGCTTGCCGTTCGTGTTCGGCCCGAAAATCCCGATCGACAACACGACAACCAGCATGCATGCGGTGATGCCGGCAAACACGCCGACCACGCCGAAATCCCGCAGTAGCGCGGCAATGATGAAGCCGGACATCATTGCGCCGACCCGGCTCGCCGAATACACGAGCCCGTTCGCGCGGCAGCGGATCGCGGTCGGAAAGAGTTCGGCCTGGTAGGTGTGGTAGCACACGGAGATGGTCTGGCCCGCCAGGCTGATCAGTACGCCGAGCGCGATCAGCAACGCGGCGGAGCGCGCGAAGGCAAAGGCGATGCCGCATACGATGACCATGACCGCACCGCCGACGATCAACCATTTGCGCTGAACCCGATCGGCATACAGTATCGCGAGCATCGGTCCCACCGGCAGCGCGAACGCAATGACGAACGAATACAGCAAACTCTTCGTCACCGTGATGCCCTGACCGATCAGCAATGTCGGCACCCAGTTGGCGAAGCCGTAGTATCCGATCGCCTGGCACAGATTGAACACGACCAGCATGACGAATCGCGACCGATACGGGGGGTGCAACAGCTCCGCGAACGAAGCGCGACGATGCAGCGGCTGGTCGACGGTCGGCAGCGGCGGCGACAGCGGCGCCCTCGCCTGCCGCGAGACGATCCCCTCGATCCTGCTCACGATGGCGTCGGCCTGCTCCGGACGGCCATGCGATGCCAGCCAGCGCGGGCTTTCCGGCACCGAGCGGCGGATGAACCACACCAGCACCGCGCCGATGGAACCGGCCAGCACCACGACGCGCCAGCCGTCGATGCCGAAGACCGTCGTCGGCACGAGCCAGTACGACAGAATCGCGGCCACCGGGGCCGCCGCGAACATCACCATCTGGTTGAACGCCATCGCACGTCCACGCATGTGTTGCGGCACGATCTCGGTCACATAGCTGTCGATCGTGACGATCTCGACACCGACACCGATGCCCGTGACGAAGCGCCAGAAAACGACCGCTTCGGGCGTCGTCTGGAACGCCATGATCGCCGAGCCGACCGAATACCACAGCAGCGAAATCGTGAACACCGATCGGCGCCCGAAACGATCCGGCAGCCAGCCGAAACAGAACGTTCCGACGAACAAGCCGGCGAAGGTCGCCGCGATGAACCCCGCGATGCCGGTGAATCCGAAGAACGCATGCGTGGTCGTCGCGAGCAGCCCGCTTCTGGCCATGCCAGGCGCGATGTAACCGGTGAAGATCAGATCGTAGATCTCGAAAAAACCGCCGAGCGAGATGAGCAATACGAGCATCCAGAGATGTCGCGTAACGGGCAAACGGTCCATCCGTGCGGAAACGGCCGCGCCAGGCTGAATGCCGACGTGCACGCTGGATGCGGCGAGCGGGGGCCCGCCCGCGGTAACGGTCTGCTGCATGGCTATTCTGTCTCCATATGATCGTTTTGTTCGGCCTCGCTCAGTCGGCCGATTCGCGGGCCGCGGCCGACGGCATGCGCCAGCCGGCATCGCGCCCCGCACCGCACTACAGTTGCCAGAGGGCGCCGATCTCCAGCTCGCGCCGATAACGCGCGGCGCGATCGGCATAGTCCGTGGCATTCTTCGCGACGGCGGCTATCTGCTCCTCGCTCAGCTCACGCACGACCTTGGCGGGGGAGCCGAGAATCAGCGACCGGTCGGGAAACACCTTGCCTTCCGTCACGACCGCCCCTGCTCCGACGAGACACTGCCTACCGATGACGGCGCCGTTCATCACGATCGCCTGAATACCGATGAGCGACCCGGCCCCGATCGTGCATCCATGCAGCATCGCCTGGTGCCCGATGCTGACATGCGCGCCGATGTCGAGCGGATAACCCGGGTCGGTATGCAGCACCGCCCCATCCTGCACGTTGCTGCCTTCCCCGATCGAAATCGCGGCGTTATCCGCACGTATCACGGCGTTGAACCAGACGCTCGCATGCTCGCCAACCGTCGTGCGACCGATCACCACCGCGTGCGGCGCAACCCACGCGGACGCCGCCACGCGCGGCCGCTCGCCATCCAGTTCGAACATCCTCATGCAACCACCTTGCCCCTGAGCCGTGAAAGCACTTCCTGCGTGTGTTCGCCGATCCGCGCGAGCGCGTGGCGCACACCGGGACGCCGGCCGCCGATCGTGATCGGCAGCAACACCACGTCGGTCATGCTGCCGTCGTCGGCCTGCATCGGGGCAAGGCCCCCGCTTGCCTTGAGGTGCGGGTCGTCGAGCAACTGTTCCGGTCGCACGATCGGTGCATACGGGATGCCGGCCGCTTCCAGCTTCGGCGCCAGCTCATCGGCACGGCGGTCTTTGAGCACCGCACCGAGGCATGCGAGCAGTTCGGGCCGTACCACGACCCGCATCGCATTGTTCGCGAAGCGCGGGTCGGCCGCGAGGTCCGGGCGCCCGAGCACGTCGCACAACGTGACGAACTGCTTGTCGCTCACGGCGCCGATGAACAGCTGCTCGCCATCGGCCAGCGTGAACACGTCGTAGACGCTCCACGCCGACACCCGCGCGGGCATCGGCGGCGGCGGCTCGCCCGTCATCGCGTATTGCTGCATGTGCTGCGCAGACAGGAAGACGCAGTTTTCGAACAGCGCGCTCTGGACTTCCTGGCCGCGCCCGGTGACTTCGCGCTCGCGCAGGGCCGCGAGGACACCGATCGCGCCGAACATGCCGCCCATGATGTCGTTGACGGACGTTCCCGCACGCAACGGCCGCCCCACCGGGCCCGTCATGTAGGAAAGGCCGCCCATCATCTGCACGACTTCGTCGAGCGCGAGACGTTTTTCGTACGGGCCGGGCAGAAAGCCCTTGTGGGATACGCTGATCAGACGCGGATAGCGTTCCGACAACGTCTCATGGTCCAGCCCGAGAGACTTCATCAGGCCGGGCCGGAAATTCTCCACCATCACGTCGCACGTGCCGATCAGCTCGGCCGCGGTTTCACGGCCTTGCGACGTGGTGATGTCGATGACGACGCTTTTCTTGTTGCGGTTGAACGACCGGAAAAAGCCGATGCCGAGGCCCGGCAGCGTACGCGTCTTGTCGCCGCCGGGCGGCTCGACCTTGATCACTTCGGCGCCGAGGTCGGCGAGGATCATCCCGCACGTGGGTCCCATGATCATGTGCGTGAATTCGACGACGCGCACGCCATCGAGCGGAAGCCTTGCATTGACTGACATGATGCGAAACCTCAGAGGGAAAGCGCGACGCCGTTGGCGTCGCGTGAATACGTGTTCGGCAAGCCGGCACGCCAGAGGGCGCCGTGCAGGGTTTCGCCGTCGAGCCAGTGCGCGACCTTCGCGCGAAGCGCGAGCAGCGCGGGCAGATCGATGCCTGTCGCAATGCCCATGTCGGCGAGCATGAAGGCCAGATCCTCCGTCGCCGCGTTGCCGCTCGCGCCCGGTGCATGCGGGCAGCCGCCGATCCCGGCGAGCGACGTGTCGAAGCGGGCGACGCCCGTCTCGAGCGCCGCGTACACGTTGGCGAGCGCGAGGCCGCGCGTATCGTGGAAATGGCCGCACCACAGGCGCTCGCCCACCCGCCGGCGCGCCTTGCCGAACAGGTCGGCCACCGCGCGCGGGCCCGCGTAGCCCACGGTGTCGGCAATACTGACGTAATCCGCCCCGGCGTCCAGCAGCGCCTGCATGTAGTGGAGCACGTCGTCGGGCGCCACCCGACCTTGCAGCGTGCAGCCGAACGCGGTGCCGATACCGCCTTCGATCAGCGTCTTGGCGCCCGACGCGTCACGCTCGGCGCGAATCCGTGCAACTTCCGAGACGACTTCATCCGGTGTCTTGCGAAGGTTCGCGAGGCTATGTGCACGGCTCGCCGACAGCGGCACCAGCAGCAGATCGGCTTCGGCGTCCAGCGCGGCCTGCGCGCCCCTCACGTTCGGCACGAGCACCGATACGGACAGGCCCGGCAACGTCTTCGCGAACGCCACGAGTTCGGCCGTGTCGGCGAGTTGCGGCAGCAATCGGGCGGGCACGAACGAGCCGACTTCGATTTCGCGTTGGCCGGCCGCGTATGCGTCGCGAATCCATTCGAGCTTGTCGTGCGTCGGCACGATGCGCCGAATGCTCTGCAGACCGTCGCGCAGCCCGACTTCCCGGATGACGACGTCCGGCGGGAACAATGGCATGGGTGTCTCCGTGTTTTCGCCGGTCATGGAAACGCCGACGCTGTGATAACTTTAGACCTGCCAATATCTCAGTAAAGAGACGATTCGGAACCTTCGTCGTTCCGAACCGGAATGTCACCGGAGACCCATCGTGCGGGACATCGATCTGAAGACGTTGCGGCTGTTCGTTTCGGTATGCGATCACCGCAACATTGCCCGCGCGGCAGAGGAGGCCCATATCGAGCCATCCGCCATCAGCAAGCGCATCGCGCAGCTGGAGGCGGATCTCGGCGCACCCCTGCTGGCGCGTTCGCGACGCGGGGTCGCGCCGACGAGTGCCGGCATGGCGCTGCTCGAACACGCGCGCACCGTGTTGTTCACACTCGAACGAATCGGCAGCGACATCGCCGCATTCGGCGGCGGACTCCAGGGGCGCGTGAGCATTTGCGCGTCGGCCTCGGCGATCGCCGAAGCACTGCTCGACGATATCGCGGCATTCATGAGCGAAGCGGCGAACGCCAATATCCGCGTCGACGTGGAAGAGCGCCTGTCGAACGAGCTCGTGCGTCAATTGCGCGAAGGAGGGGCGAGTGTCGGGGTGTGCTGGGACAACGTCGATCTGCAGGGGCTGCAGTACCGGCCATATCGACGCGACCGGCTCGCGCTGGCCGTCCCCCCCGACCATCCGCTGGCGCGGCACGCACAATTGAATTTCGATCAGACGCTCGCATACGAGCACGTGGGGCTGCCGCCGTCCACGGCCGTGCACACGATGTTACGGCGCGCGGCCGCCCGCGCGGGAAAGGGGCTGTCGTACCGCGTCATCGTGTCGAATTTCGACGCGGCGTTCCGGGTCGTCGCGGCGGGTCTCGGTATCAGCGTCGTACCGGTCGAAGTGGCCACGACCTATCAGGCGGTGTTTGGCGTCAAGACGATTCCGCTCGTCGATCCGTGGGCGGAGCGGCAGTTCATCGTCTGCTTCAAGCATTTCGAATTCCTGCCGCCCGCCGCGCAACGCATGGTCGATCACCTGGTATCCCGGGCGGCGCCCGTGACGCATGAGCCGATGTGACCGGGTGCCAGCGCCGTCGGTTCAAACCCGTGGCCGGCACCCGCCGCGGCGCCCGCTCGCCTCCGCTCCATGCTGTTTTTTCTCATGGCATTCGTCCTGAAGCAGCGGAATTCCGATGACGATCGGGCAGCGGCCGTCGCCGTTCACCGCTCGGTGAACCGGCCAGACCGCCCAATCGGGACTCGCAGCGGCGTTACTGCGTGATGATCCCTGCCGAGCCGACATTTCTCGACGAATTGCCGACATAGACCGTCGTCGCGCCGCTTGCCGGCGACCACTGCTGCGCATCCTTGTCCCAGGTGCTCAACGGATGGTTGGTCGCCTTCGGATCGATGTTGACGGTCACCGTCTGCGACGCCCCCGGATTCAGGAACACCTTCTGGAACCCGACCAGGCGCTTCGGCGGTTCGCCGGACGACGCCGGCAAGCCGACGTAGACCTGCACGACTTCCGCCCCTGCAACCTTGCCCGTATTGGCGACCGATGCAGTGACGTTGTACGTGCCGTTGCTGCCCGGCGAAACGGCTGCGTTCCGGATCGCGAATGTCGTATACGAAAGCCCGAACCCGAACTCGAACGCGGGCTGCTTGCCCATCGCGTCGTACCAGCGATAGCCCATGTTGAGCCCTTCGGTGTAGGTCACGGTCGGCACCCCGTTCACCGCGACGCCCGGATACTGCGCGGTACTGATCGAATCCATGAACCCCTGGCCGACCTGCGGGAACGTCACCGGCAATTTGCCCGACGGATTCGTCACGCCGAACAGCAGGTCCGCGACGATGTGCCCGTCCTCCTGCCCCGGGAACCATGCTTCCAGGATCGCGGCTGGCGCGGACGCACCGCCCTCGAGCAGCGTCGGATCGAGCGCCTCGACCGCGTTGTCCTTGAGCACGAGCACGGCCTTCGGGTTCGCGGCCACCACGTTCTGGATCATGGCCAGCGTATTGCTGCTCCTGACGGTACCGGTCGTCGTCAGCGCACTGGCCTTCGGTCCGTACCAGTCGAGCGTATTCAGGTACTTGCCGGCGTCGAGATTCAGGCCGGTCGCATCGACGAACGTCGTCTGATCCGCGCCCTCTTCGGAAATCGATCCGGCCATCACCACCACCGCATCGGCGCTGCCGATCAACGACCGGGCCGCCGCGAACGTCGAGCCGGTGCCGTCGATGGTGGCGTTCGCGTTTGCATCGTCGACGAGCACGAGGTGAACCTTCGCCGTCGAATTGCCGAGGTTGGCGAGCACGTCGCGCATTCCTTGCAGCGGCGAGACGGTATAGAGCGCGACCACGTCCGAACTCCCGCCGCCGGACCCCATCGGGTTGCCGACGCTGCTGCCGCCGGCCACCGCTTGTTGCGCGAACACCTGCGAAGCCTTCCCGACGATCACGACGTTCTGCACCGCCTTGCTCAACGGCAGCGTGCCGTCGTTCTGCAGCAGTACCGCGGATTGCTCGCCGATGGCTTTCGCGACGGCGCCGTTCGCGACGGTATCGATCGGCGTTTGCACCAGCGGACGGTCGAAGATGCCGGCCTTGAACATCTGCGTGTATCGGCGCGCCAGCGCCGTATCGATGTCCGATGTCTCGATCGCGCCGGACGCGAGCGCGGCGTTCAGCTTGTCCGGCGTCCACCAGGTCGTCACGCCCGGAATGATCACACCCGGCATTTCGTTGTCCAGCCCGGCGAGCATCGTTCCCGCCGTGCTGTGCGCGGCGAAGAAATCCGACTGCACGTAACCGCTGAAACCCCATTGCCCGCGCAGCACGTCGGTCAGGATGTGCTTGTTCTCGCACATCGAGAAACCGTTGACCGAGTTGTACGAGCACATGACGGCACCCACCTGCCCGTCCTTGACCGCCATCTCGAACGGCAGCATGTACAGTTCATGCAACGTCCGGTCGTCGACGTTTTCCGAGATGGTCATCCGGTTCGTTTCCTGCTCGTTCGCGACGAGATGCTTCGCCATCGCGATCATCCCGTGCGACTGAACCGCCTGAATTTCAGCGACGCCCAGCGTGCCGGTCAGATACGGGTCCTCGCCCATGTATTCGAAATTGCGGCCGCCGACGGGCAACCGGGCCAGGTTCATGCCCGGCGCTTCGAACACATGAAGCGCGAGGTTCGCACCTTCCTTGCCGATCACGTCGCCGAATTGCGTCGCCACCGCGTGGTCGAACGATGCCGCCACCGCGATCGCGGACGGCAACGCAGTGGCTTTCGCCGACGCGGCACTCGTCAACGCCGCCGCACCGCTCGACGCCGAGCCGGCGGGAACGCAATCGTTCTGGCCGATCCCGACCGGGCCATTCGTGATGCGCAGCGTGGGGATGTGGTATTTCGGCAGCCCGGGAATGTGACGTGCACCGAAGCATTGCGGGAGCTCGGCGATCACGCCGGGGCCGCCCACCAGTTGCGCCTCCTTGTCGGGCAATGCCATTGCCGCCACGAGCAAGGCGGCGCGCTGCTCAGGCTTCAACGACGTATCCATCCATGGCGATGCATTGCCGGACGGGGTGGGCGACGACGCCGTCGAGTTGGTGTCGCCGCCCCCGCACCCGCTCAGCATCAAGGTGAGCCCTGCCGCCAGGCAGACGCCTGACCTCTTGACCACATTCCTCATGTCTCGCTCCCCTATCCACGCGGACGATTTGCCAACGCCTTGCTTTTCTTGTCCTTCGCACTACTGATTCAGTGCATCGCATCAACGCCTGTCGATGCGCGCCAACGAATGGATGCATCCGACTGAACCCACGCGGATGTCGGGCCTGCATCGCAGAACCGAAACGACCGCCCTTTCCCCGGCAGAAGCGTGCGCATCCGCCGCCCCGAGGTCACTAGCCTTCGGACGTGTCTCCACCGCCGAACACGCAATTCAGCACGCCGATCGTTACATCAAAGTCAAATTGGGAAAACGTTTATCCGAGATTAGGGCGACGAACGCTGTTTTACCAGTCGGTATTAACGCCTATTTTTTGAACAGCAGTCGCGCGGAGCCAATCGAAACGGGGAACGAAGGTAACCGTTTATCCCGCCGACTGGCCGCGACCGGGCGCCGATGTGACATGCGTGTTGCGAAGCAGGGCCTCGGAAGGCAAGCAGGCAGGCGCCGCTTTCGACGGGATCGGGTGTTCTCGCGATGGGCCAACCTATCTACCGCCACGACGTCACCGCGGCCCTGGCCCCGTGCGATTCGCCGCCGATTCCCGGACCACGAGGCGAGGTTCGAGCAGAACGCGTTCACCATCATGACGGCCGGCGAGCGCCTCGAACACCTTCAGCGTGGCGAGTTCGCCCATCTTTTCGCTCTGGGTGTCGACCGTCGTCAATGCCGGCTCCGAATATTGCCCGTACGGTGCGTTGTCGATGCCCGTGATCGCGATGTCGCGCGGCACGTGAAATCCCAGGGTCTTCGCGCATTTCATGAATCCCAGCGCGATCAGGTCGTTGTAACAGATCACCGCGTGTGGGCGCCGCGGTCCCAACAGAATCCTGGAGCAAGCTTCCTCGCCCGCGACGGAAGTGGGCGCATGTGCATCGAACACGTCGAGCGCGAGCCCCTCCTCCGCCAGGCACTCGCTTGCGCCGCGGACGCGTTCGGCATCGATCGATGCCTGGCCGAATCCCAGATACGCGATTTTTCGATGTCCGAGGTCGAGAAGATGCCGGGCAAGCATGTAGGTCGCCAGACGGTTGTCGATCCCGACGGTCGGGATCGACAGTTCATCGAGGTGCCGCAACATCACGACCGGCTTCTTCAAGTCCAGCATCCATCCGGCTTCGCTCTCCGAGAGGCGTGAACTGATGATCAATCCGTCGACGCGTTGCGCAAGGGCCTCGATCAGCGAACGTTCACGCGCCGCATCCTCTTCCGTATCGACGAGCAGCAGCGTGTAGTCGTGCGCGAGCGCCGTTCGATTGGCCCCTTTCACGACGCTCGCGAAGTGTGGATTGCTGATATCGAGAATGACGAGGCCGATCGTTCGCGTGCGCCCCGTAATCATCGAGCGCGCAAGCGGGCTCGTCTGGTAGCCCAGTTTCTCGATGGTCTGCTTCAGGCGGAACTCCACTTCCGGCGAGAAGCGCTTGGTCCCGTTGACATATTTCGATACGGTCGCGACAGACACCTCGGCTGCCGTTGCCACGTCCCGGATCGTCGCGTTCGCGCCTTTTTTCATATGTGTGGAATGTCTTGTATGGGAACGTCGAGTCGCTCGAGCATTTCACCGAGGTTCCAACGGAAACGGCTGCGGAGTCGCACCGGTAGCCTCCACGGCCGCGCGAACGCCGCCGCGCCCGCTGTCCGCGCCTTCAGCAGCCGTCCGTACGACATGGCGATATGCGGTCGGTGAATGCCCGGACATGCGCTTGAACGCGTGACTGAATGCGCTTTCGGACGAGTAACCGAGCGACTGCGCAAGCAGGGCCACCGGGATGTCCTCGTCGCGCAAACGGCGCTCCGCAAGACGCATGCGCCACTCTCCCAGATAGGTCAGCGGCGCGACACCGGCGCTCGCCCTGAAGTGAGAAGCGAACGTAGTCCGTGACATCGCACACGCGGCGGCAAGCTCATCCAGATGCCATGAACGTGCGGGGTCGCCGTGCATCAACCGCAGTGCGGGTGCGATGCGCGGGTTGCCGAACGCGCGCAGCCATCCCGTCAAGGACGCGGACGTTTTCAAATGGGCGCGCAATATCTGAATGAAGAGCAGCTGGGAAAGCTGGGCCGATACGAGTTGCGCGCCGGGCAGATCGGCCGCACGCTCTTCCACGAGTTGCTCGAGAAGCCAGCGGACCTTCACTGCCTGCGGCGATGCGGCCGGTACGTGAATCCATGGCGGCAGAACGTCCGACAGCAAGCTGCCGGTGACCGGATCGAGCAATACGTGCCCGCCGATCTGCGCGAATTCATCGCCGTTGCCGAGTTTCACCGTCGACCTTCCGGCGCCCGAGAACAACGCCATCGCGTCGACGGGTGGCACGCAAGGATCACTTGCGAGGACGAACGAGCGTTTCGCCGTCAACAATCCGACGTCACCGCTTCCAAAGCGGATAGGCGTTTCTTCTCCGTCGATGGAGACCCAGCACGTGCCCTTCACCACCGCAAAGAACTTGATCTTGTCGGGTGCCGGAAATCGCACGGCCCAGGCGCCGCCGGCAGAGAAGCCTCCCGTCGCCAGCGATTCGGCGTTCGTGAGCCTCAGGATGTCGGAGAAGGGGTCGTCACTCATCATCGTACTGTCGCGCAAGTAAATCGCACTATAGAGCATTAACAAGCCGCAGGCCGGGCCTTGATCTTCCGGTGAGCAATCCGTCAGGTGCTTGCCCTTCTCTGGCTCATTCGCGATATGGATGATGCTGGACAAACATCAACAACGCTTCACGGAAGTGCGACGCGGCAGGGTTTTGCAAATCGTGCCGGGTGACGAGATGCAACGGTGCTCGAAACGCATGATCGCCGGCCACACGGCAGTAGCGCACGCTTTCCTGATGATAACGTTGCATCGACGCGGGCACGAGCGATACGCCGCCGCCCGCCGCCACGAGATTGATTGCCGTCACCATGCGCGGCACCTCTTCCACGACGTGCGGCTCGAAGCCCTTGGCCTGACATGCCCGAATGAAGTCCGCGTACATGCCGGGCGCACCGGGCCGACGCACGAAGATGAACGACTCGTTCGCCAGCTGTTTGAGCGACACGGAACGACCGCCGATCAGCCGGTGCCCCACCGGCAGCACCAGCAACATGCGTTCTTCGGCGAGCAGTTCGAAGCGTAAATCAGCTGACGTTTCGACCGGTTTGCGGAGAATGGCTGCATCCGCGCGACCGTTCAACATCATTTCGATGATCTCCGCCGCATTCACCTCGCTCATCTCTATCGAAATCCCGGGGTACATGTCCCGAAAATTGCGAATGGCGGTAGGCGTAAGCGGGTGGAACGCAGCCGAACTCGTGAGCGCAACGCGCACCGTGCCGATCCGGCCTTGCGCCACTCGGCGCGCATGGACGACGGCGTTGTTCAGTTCGAGCAGTACCGTACGCGCGCGTGCGGCGAATATCTCGCCGGGCGCCGTCAACACGACGCCGCGGGGCTGCCGCACGAAAAGCGCGAAGCCCAGCTCATGTTCGAGTTCCTGAATCTGCTGCGACAACGGCGGCTGCTGGATATGCAGTCGCGCGGCGGCCCGAGTGAACTGGCCTTCGTCGGCGACGGCGAGGAAATAGCGCAGCTGTCTGAGTTCCATCGTTTGTCTGGTATATGCGTTGGATATGGCAACCGTGTCCCATATGTATTTTACATTCAGGACATCGACACGTACGCTTGTCTCAAAAGCTGGAAGAGAATCAAAGGAGACACATGCAATCCATCTTGCAAGCGGACGTGCCCGCGTCGGCCGCCACGGCGCTCAGCCGTTCGCAAACTCGCCGCGCGGTGCTCGCATCGGTCATCGGCAATGGCCTCGAGTGGTTCGACTTTCTCATCTACGGCTACTTCGCGAAAATCATCGCGCAGGTGTTTTTTCCTGTCGGCAACGGATTTGTATCCATCACGCTGACGCTTGCGACGTTTGCAGTCGGCTTCGTGGTCAGGCCGCTGGGTGGCATCGTGATAGGCGCATGCGCGGATCGCTACGGGCGACGCAAGACGTTGTCGCTGCTGATTCTGCTGATGGCAGCCAGCACGCTGATGATGGGCCTGACACCCAGCTACGCGGCGATCGGCGTGGCCGCGCCGCTCGTGGTGATCCTCGCACGTATTCTGCAAGGGCTCTCCGTGGGCGGCGAGTTCGCGACAGCGGCCGCGATGCTGACGGAATACGCGCCGCCAGGACGCAAGATGTTCTTCGGCAGTTTTCAGATGACGTCACAGGCCGTCGCGCTGCTACTGTCGTCGCTATGTTCGTTCTTGCTCACCACGCATCTGTCGCACCAGTCGCTCGTGACGTGGGGTTGGCGCGTGCCGTTTCTGCTCGGCGCGCTGGTCGGGCCGGTGGGCTTCTACATCCGGCACAAGGTCGGCGAATCGCCTGAATTCGTACAGTTGCGGGAACGGCTTGGACATGCGCCACGCCAGTCGCTGCGGACATTCATTCGCGAGCGTGGCGATGCGGCGCTCTGCGCGATGGGCGTCATCATCGTTGGAGCGGCAACCAATTATCTGTGGCATTCCTATATGCCGCTCTATGTCGAACACCAGTTGCATCTGCCGCTCAAGAATGCACTGTTCGGCACGGCGATTTCCGGATTGATCGGCATCGTCGGCTATCCGTTGGCAGGGATGCTCGCCGACCGCCTCGGCGCATATCGGCTGTTCTTTCCGGTGACGATCGTCTGGGTATGTGCTGCCTATCCGCTTTTCGCGTGGGTGCTTGCAGCGCCTTCGCCCGAGCGCGTGTTCAGCGCGCAGATCATCGCGACGGTCGTGCTCAGCGTCATGTCGGGCGCACACCCCGGCATGCTGACGCAGTTGTTTCCGACGGCCATGCGTTCGACGGGCGTGGCGCTGTCGTACAACGTGGCCGTCACGCTGTTTGGCGGACTCGCGCCGCTCACCGTCTCGACCTTGATCGACGTCACCGGTTCGCGCATCGTGCCGGCGTGGTATCTGGTGTTCGCCGGCATCGTCTCGTTGCTGCTGGTCGGGTTCACGGCATCCGGGCGACGCTTGCGCCACGAGCCGGACCTGTGGCCGGGTGACACGGCGTGAGCGTCGCGATGTGCCTTCCACGGAACCATGAGGTGCGCCCACGTAACGAAGTACCCGTCAAAGTCGTCGCCAGTGAGCGGTTGACCGTTTCGACGTCGCGCGGCGAAGCGAAAGTGCCACTGTTCACCGGCGGCAGCGCCGCGCCGGCAACCGCGACGCAGGTCGTCGTCATGCTGCACGGCCGATTGCGCGACGCCGACGCATACCTTCGATCGACGCAGCGCGCGCTCGACGCGTCGACGGCCGATGCAGCAAACGTGATGCTCGCCGTGCCGCAATTTCTCGCGACGGCCGACGTCGGGTATCACCCGTTGGCGGACGACTGTCTGCATTGGGAATGGACCTCGTGGATGGGCGGACTCGACGCAATCGGTCCAGCACCGCTCAGCTCGTTCGATGTGCTGGATGGGCTCATCGAACATTACGTTCGAGGCATGCAGGGCGGCCGCTACCCGAGGCTGCGCGAAATCGTGATCGCAGGGCATTCCGGTGGGGCGCAGGTCGCGCATCGGCACGCGATACTCAGCAACGCGACGGCATGTTGTCTCGCACGCGGTGTGAAGGTACGTTACGTCATCGCGAATCCTTCGTCCTATGTGTACTTCGACGCTTGGCGTCCGCATGGCGAAGGCATCGATCAAACCGCATGTGCCGGATTCAATGAATGGAAATACGGCACGTCACGACTTCCCCGCTATGCGGACGGACTCGACGCGCAATCGCTCGAACGTCGTTACGTCGATCACGACGTCACCTATCTGCTCGGTACGCACGACGACGATCCGGCGCACCCGGCTCTCGACCGCTCATGCGAGGCGATGATGCAAGGCCCGCACCGCCTCGCTCGCGGCCGCGCGTACTTCGCCTATCTGCGCGCCCGGCATCCGGAGTTGCGGCATGAGCTGCATGAAGTTCAACGCGCGGGGCACAGCGGCGACGCGATGTTTGTATCGCAGGCCGGCGTGTGCGCATTGTTTGGCCCCTCCGTTCGGCTCGCCGAATCTCGCGCCGAGCAGGAAGGCGGGGCTCTCGAATAACAATCCATTCATCTGGAGACGACGATGGACAACAGACCGTTGTGGTGGGCACTCGCCCTTAGCCTTTGCATCAGCGCGTGCGGCGGCACCGAGTCGGGTGGCGGCGCTTCGGCAAGCTCGCCGCCACCGCCCTCGGCCGCGACGCAATGCGCGGCATTGAACGGCCTGGCGATTCCGGCCTCTTCCATTGCAGAGCCGACCGGCGGTGCGACGGTCACGAACGCGACGCTGGTGGAAGCCGCCGGGGAATATTGCCAGGTGAATGGTGCCATCGCTCCCGTCGATCCCGCGGCGCCGTCGATCCGGTTTCAGGTCAATCTGCCGACCAACTGGAACCGCAAGGCGCTGCATTATGGCGGCGGCGGCTTCGACGGTACGCTGATTACCGGCGTCGACGCACTCGACATGGCGCCAACGGGTACGCCAACGCCGCTTGCCAACGGCTACGCGACGTTCGGCGACGATTCCGGGCATCAGAGCTCCAGCATCACTGACGGCAAGTTCGCCATGAGTGACGAATCGCTTGCGAACTACGGCGGCCTGAGTCTGAAGAAGACGCACGACGTCGCGATGGCGCTCATCGGAAAGCGCTACGCGAGCGCGCCGAGCAAAACCTATTTCTTCGGCAGTTCGACAGGCGGTCGGGACGGGTTGAGCGAAGCGCAACGCTGGCCCGCGGACTATGACGGTATCGTCGTGAATCGCCCGGCGCTCAACTATACCGGGCTGCGTTTGAGCAACGTCGTGCTGGGCCGCGCACTCTACTTGAACAATGGCGCAGGCTGGCTCGATGTCGCCAAGACGGTGCTGCTGCAAAATGCCGTCATGAGCGCGTGCGATGCGCTCGACGGCGTCGCCGACGGCATCGTGTCCAACGTGGCGGCGTGCAACGCGCAATCGGCGACGGTGCTGGCGTCCGTGCGCTGTCCGAGCGGCGTGGATTCGGGCGACACCTGCCTGTCGGATGCGCAGATCGCGACCGTTCAGACCATCGCCGCGCCGTTGCAATTGCCTTATCCGCTTGCGAACGGCGTGACGCGATACGCTGGCTACAACATCCTCGCGGGTTCGGTGTTCGCGGGGCCCTACACGACGCGCGATCTCGGCGAATCGAAAGTACCCGCCAATCCTGCAGGAAGGAAAGATGCGAACCAGTGGGTGACAGGCGATCAATGGGTCAAGTACTTCGTCACGCGCGTACCCACATTCGATTCGTTGATGTTCGATCCGGTCAATCCCGGTACGTATGCGTCGCGCGTCCATGCGCTCTCCGCACTCACCGATGCAACGAGCACCGACCTGAGCGCCTATGTCGCGAAAGGCGGCAAGCTCATCATGACGCACGGCCTTGCCGACGAAATCGTGAGCACCGACTCGAGCACCGACTATTACACCGGTCTGGTGCAGCGTTTCGGACAAGGAACGGTCGACGGCTTCGTGCGGTTTTACCTGATGCCGGGGGTCGGCCATGGCACCGGACCGTTTCATCCCGCCATCGATTCACTCTCCGCACTCGATGAATGGGTAGAAAGCGGCAAGGCGCCTGAAACACTGACGATGAGCGACCTTAACGCAGCCACGCTCGGGAGGACGCGCCCGTTGTGCCGCTATCCGCTGTGGCCAAAATATATCGGTGGAGATGTAAACGCAGCGGCGAGCTTCCAGTGCACCAGCTCGTAGCGCGCGGCGGTTTTTCCCGTCGTCGCCGTTGCCCGGTTTCACCGTCGACTTTCCGGCGCCCGAGCGCAACGCCATCGCGTCGACGGGCGGAACGCAAGGATCGCTTGCGAGGACGAACCATCATCGTACTGTCGCGCAAGTAAATCGCACTATGGAGCATTAACAAGCCGCGGGCCGGGCCTTAACCTTCCGGTTCTTCGTCCGGGACAATCAACGACATGAACGGCAACACCAACGACGTATCGGTTCTCGTAACAGGCGGCACCGGCTTCATTGCACAACACTGCATCCTGGCGCTGCTGAATCGAGGCTATCAGGTACGAACCACCGTTCGCTCGCTCGCACGCGAGACGCAGGTGCGCACCCAGCTCGAAAGAGGCGGCGCTGAACCCGGAGGCCGTCTGGCATTCGTCGAGGCGGATCTCCTCGCCGACGACGGCTGGCAACAGGCCACTGCCGGCTGCACCTACGTCGTGCATGGCGCGTCGCCCACGCCCACCGGCACGCAGACGAGCGAAGACGACTGGGTCAAGCCCGCCGTGGCAGGCACGCTGCGTGTGCTGCGTGCGGCGCTTGACGCCGGCGTCAAGCGCGTCGTGCTGACCTCCGCTTTCGGTGCGATCTGCGCCGGACACGGACCGATGCGCCGCCCCTTCGACGAGACCGACTGGAGCAACCTGACAGCCGCCGATGTCTGGCCTTATCAGAAGTCGAAGACCTTGTCGGAGCGCGCGGCCTGGGATTTCGTCGCGCGAGAAGGACGCGGCATGCAACTGTCCGCGATCAACCCGGTGACGGTTCTCGGCCCCGTGCTCGGCGACGACTATTCGCATTCCATCCGCCTGATCAGGGGCATGCTGGACGGCCAGCCCGGCAATCCGCGAATCAATTCCGGCTTCGTCGACGTGCGCGATGTCGCCGACCTGCATGTGCGAGCCATGACTCACGAAGCCGCGAGCGGTGAGCGCTTCCTTGCCATTGCAGGCGAAAGCATGTGGCTCGCCGAAGTCGCGCAGGTGCTCAAGGCGCGCATGGGGGATGCCGCTCGCCATGTGTCGACCCGGGTGCTGCCCGACTGGCTGGTACGCATCGGTGCGCTCAGGGATCCGGCGCTGCGAGGATCGCTGCCGCTGCTCGGCCGCAATCTGAACGCCACCAGCCAGAAGGCCATCAGTTTGCTCGGCTGGTCGCCCCGCCCGCGCGAGGACGCCATCGTCGCCACGGCCGAAAGCCTCGTGCGCTTCGGGCTACTGCGCGATGCCGGCCGGCGATAGCATGCGCGCCACCTGCCTCCGCCGAGATCTTGTTTCGGCCTGACGATACGACGGGCAATAGAATGCGCTGCCGGGGCCTGTCAGCAACCTGCGGGGCGTTTGCTGAAATCGTCGGAATGCCGAGGAAACCAGAAATGGCGGAAGGCAGCCAGAGTCGAACTGACCCGGGAGTGTCTGACACCCCCAACTGGATTTGAAGTCCAGCCGTACCACCGGATACGAATGCCTTCCGCGGGAAAAAGAAACCGAAGCACAACGAGCGCCTACGCCTGAATACCCGCCCAACCGCTGTCAGGCCGCAGGTAGTGAAGATCGCGGTGGAAGCGAGTATACCCAACCCGATCGAAGAACTCGAGAATCTGGAT